>JAKBAQ010000072.1 GCA_021808985.1 Pseudomonadota bacterium | reverse complement strand
CGGTGGCGCTGCCGGGGCTGGGGCTTACCCTCACCTCCGAGGCCGGGCATGTGGTGCCGCCCGCGGGCAAGACGCCGCGCATGCTGGTGAGCCGCACCCGCCCGGCGGCGGAGGCGGTGGCCGTGGCGCAGGCCCTGGGTGCGGAGCTGGTGCCGATGGGCTCGGCGGGTGCCAAGGCCATGGCGGTGCTGCGCGGGGAGGCGGATATCTATCTGCATTCCGGCGGGCAGTATGAGTGGGACAATTGCGCCCCCGCCGCCGTGGCGCTGGCCGCCGGGCTGCATGTGAGCCGGATCGACGGCTCGCCGCTGGTCTATAATAACGAGAACCCGTATCTGCCGGACCTGCTGATCTGCCGCAAGGAAGACGCCGCGCGGGTGCTGGAGCTGCTCTGAATTACAAGAGATTACCTTAACCGTCTCTTCAAAAACATTCAGAATAATTCTCAAAAGTTTTTTGGGGCCTGGCCCTTTTTTACAAAAAAGGGCCAGAATCCTGAGGAGTTTTTCATGAAAAACTCCCCAACCCCGGCAGCGTGAGCTGAACCGGCAGGCCCTGGCTGATCGCGAGATCGAGATCGGCCTGGGTATCGATATCCAATGAAAGCCCGGGCCGCGCGAGGATGCGTGCCCGGGCTTTTGCCATGGCGCCGTGGCGTTGCAGGCTGCCGGCGCCGAAGGCGAAGGTGAAGCCGGCGGCGTCGCGCAGGGCCAGGGCGTTGGTGCCGGTGCCGTGGCGGTCCGGCGCGATGGCGCAGCCGTCCGCCGCCGCGGCGATGAGGGCCGAGACATCCGCCGGGGTGAGAAAGGGCAGATCCGCATGGATGATGAGGAGGTTCGCGGCGCCGAGGGCCTGGGCGGCGTGGTGCAGCTCGGCATTGAGGCCGCGCCCGGCATCGGGCAGCCACTCCCCCGCCCAGCCGGGCGGGCGGATGCTGGAGAGCAGCACGACGCGGCCAAGCTCCGGGGTGGCGGCCAGGGTCCGCGCGACATGGTTGAACATGGCCTCGCTCAAACAGTCGCGCTGCGCGGCGGTGAGGCGGCCAGCCAGGCGGGTTTTGCGGGCGCCGGCGGGCTTGAAGGGGATGATCGCCGTCCACCCGTTGGCCGCGCTCACGGCCTTGGGCTTTTGCCGAGGCTCGCCGCCAGCGCCAGGGCCGCGCGGGCGACGCGGACGCGGTCTTCGAGCGTGTGCATCAGCGTGTCGGCGGCGGCGTGGGCGATGCCGGGGTCGGCGGGCGGGTCGCGCGTGTCGCACAGCAGGGCGCTGATGAAGGGGCGGTACTGCGCGGCGATGGCGGCGTTGCTGACGGGAACGCCAAGCTCGGCCATGAGCTTGGCGGTGGGGCCCTTGACCGCCTGGCCACCCACGATGGGGGAGACGGCGACGATGGGCGCCCTGGCCGCGGCCAGCGCGGCGGCGATGCCGGGAATGGCGAGGATGGGGCCGATGCTGAGATACGGGTTGGAGGGGGCGATGATGATGGCCTCGGCCTGGGCGATGGCGGCGCGCACGCCGGGCCCCGGGCTGGCCTCGGCCGCGCCGGCGAAGCGGATGGCGCGCACCACGGGGGCGCAGCGGCGGGCGACGAAATAATGCTGGAAGTCCAGCTCGCCCGCATCAGTGGCGAGCATGGTGGCGACGCGCGCGCCGGTCATCGGCAAAATGGCGGGGCCGATATTCCAGGCCCGCGCGAAATCAGCGGTGATTTGGCTGAGCGTGCGGCCAGCGGCCAGCGCGGCGGTGCGCAGCACGTGCAGGGCGAGGTCGCCATCGCCAAGCTGGAACCAGTCCGGCCCGCCAAGGCCGCGCAGGGCGGACATGAAGGACCAGCTCTCGCCTTCCCGCCCCCAGCCCTGGGCGGCGTTGGCCTTGCCGGCCAGGGTGTAGAGCAGGGTGTCGATATCAGGGGAGATGGCGAGGCCGAGATGGATGAAATCATCCCCGGTGTTGACGATGGCGGTGAGCTTCTCGGGCGGGAGGAGCTGCGCCAGGCCCAGCACCAGCTTGGCGCCGCCCACACCGCCGGTGAGCACGACGGTGCGCGGCGCGGCGGGCGGCATGGTCACTGAAACAGATCCTCGCTGGGCGGGCGCACCAGCGCGGCGGCGGGCCGGGGCGCGCCTGGCAGCGGCAGGCCGCGCACCAGGGCGGCGGGAATGCCCTCGGCCGCCTCGCCCATGGCGAGGCCGGCGGCGGAGGCGACCATGTCAGCCAATGCGATCTGGGTGACCTCGAGGATGCGGCCATCACGGTCGGTATCGCCGCGGCGGTCCACCAGCGCGGGGAAGCCGGCGGCGCCGATGGCGACATTGGTGACGCCATAGCGCCAGGGGCGGCCGAAACTGTCAGAAATCACGATGGCGGGGGCGGGGCTGAGGCGCGCGGCCAGGCCGGCGCGCAGCGCGGCGGCGGCGGCGTCGGCATCCTGGGGCAGCAGCAGCACGCGCTCGGCCCCGCCGGCGCCGGTGTTGGAGCGGTCTATCCCCGCATTGGCCATCACATGGCCGCTGCGATGCCGGGTGATGAGCACGTTTGGCACCGCGCGCACCACGGCGGTGGATTCCGCCAGCACGAGCTCGACCAGGCGCGCATCCTTGCCGGTGATGCCGGCCAGGTGCCGCGCCCGCGCGCCGGGGGTGATGGTGGCGAGATCAACAAAGCGGTTCTGCGCCTTGGAGACGATTTTCTGCGTCACCACCAGAATGTCATCAGGCTGGGGGGTGAGGCCCGAGGCGGTGAGCGCCCCGGCCAGGATGGCGGCAAGATCGTCGCCGGGGCGGATTTCCCCGATGCCGGCGAGCGGGTGGAGGCTGATGCTCACACTTCGGGCTCGATCAGCGCGCCGGTGATCTGGATGCCGGCGCCGTCGACCTTGTAGGTGCGGTTGAGGAAGATGAGCACCGAGGTCAGCGCCTCGGCGGCGGCGGCGTTGGCCAGGGCGCCGCCATGCAGGCCGCGCAGGCCGGCGGCCTTGGCCAGGGCGACGACCTCGGCGCGGGCGGCTTTGTCATTGCCGAAGACCAGAATGTCGCAGGCGATGTCCTCATCGGTGATGAGGCGGTGGGCGGCGACGTTGTGGAACGCCGAAACCAGGGTGGCGCCCTCGCCCAGCAGCGCCTGCGCGCGCAGGGCGGCGCTGCCCTCGGCCGGAAGCTGCACCTGCATCACCTTGGGCGGCATCAGCGGCACCGTGGTGTCCACCACGATCTTGCCGGCGGCGTGGGGAGCGATCTCAGCCAGGGTGGCGGCCTGGGCGGCGAAGGGAACGGTGACGACGATGAGACCGGCCGCGCGGGCGGCCTCGGCATTGGCCATGCCGGTGAGGCCGAAGCCAAGCTCAGCGGCCGCCTTGCGCGCCGATTCAGCGGCGCGCGAGCCGATGATGACATGGCGGCCGGCCTTGGCCCAGCGGCGGGCCAGAGCGGAGCCAAGGTGGCCGGTGCCGCCAATGACGGCGATTATCTTCTGGTTTGTCATCAAATCCATCCGTTGTGAGGTTAAGCTTAGTCGCCAGCCGCCGCCAGTCCCGGCACCGGCTGGTAGAGGGTGGTGCGCTGCGCGGCCGGGCGGCCGGCCAGGGCGGCGAGGCGGCGCATGCGCGCGGGCGTGCAGGCTTGGCCGTTCTGGCCGCCGGCGGCGCGGGTGATGGATTCGTCCATCAGCACGCCGCCCAGATCATTCACCCCCGCGGCGAGCGCGGCGAGCACGCCGGCCTCGCCGAGCTTCACCCAGCTGGCCTGGATGTTGGGGATGAGCGGATGCAGCGCGAGGCGGGCGATGGCGTGCATCAGCAGCGCCTCGCGCCAGCTCGGGCCGGAGCGGGCGAGGCCCTTGCGCCAGAGCGGCGCCTCCATATGCACGAAGGGCAGCGGCACGAATTCGGTGAAGCCGCCGGTCTCGGCCTGCAGGTCGCGGATGCGCAGCAGGTGGCGGGCCCAATGGGTGTAACGCTCGGTATGGCCGAACATGATGGTGGCGGTGGATTTGAGGCCGGCGCGGTGGGCGGCGCGCATCACATCCAGCCATTGCCCGGTGGTGAGTTTATCTGGGCAGATGAGGCGGCGGATCTCATCATCGAGAATTTCCGCCGCGGTGCCGGGCAGGGTGGAGAGTCCGGCCTCGCGCAGCTGGGCGAGATAGTCTTCCAGCCCCAGCCCCAGCGTGGTGGCGCCGTGCCACACCTCCAGCGGCGAGAAGGCGTGGATGTGCATGCCCGGCGTGGACTGGCGCACCGAGCGGGCGATGTTGAGGTAGGTGGTGCCGTCATAATCCGGGTGAATGCCGCCTTGCAGGCAGACCTCGGTGGCCCCGCGCGCCCAGGCCTCCACCGCGCGGGTGCTGATCTCGGAGAGGCTGATATCGTAGGCAGGGCCGCGCTCGGCCTTGGTGCTGCCCTTGGAGAACGCGCAGAAGCCGCATTTATGCAGGCAGATGTTGGTGTAGTTGATGTTGCGGTTGATGACGTAGGTGATGGTCTCGCCCACCGTCTCGGCGCGCAGGGCGTTGGCGGCGGCGATGATGCGGGCCTCATCCGCGCCGGCGGCGGTGAAGAGGGTGACGATCTCGGCCTCTTCCAGGCGCGCGCCGGCCCGCGCGCGGGCGATGATGGCCTCGATGCCGGGGGAGACGCGCGCGCCATGCACGGCCGGGGCGGGCGGCGGCGCGCCGCCGCCGGCGCGCCAGGGGTCGGCCATCGGGAGGCCACGCGCGTCAACCTGGCGGCGGACGCGCTGGACCAGCGATTTATCCAGCCATATGGCGGGGGATTGCGCATAGGCCGGGCCGATGGCCAGGCGCTCGGCCAGCACGCGGCCGGCGGCGGCGGTTTGCCCGGCCAGCGCGCCGAGCTGCGGCCAGGGCGAGCGGGGATTCACATGATCAGGCGTCACCGGCGAGACGCCGCCCCAGTCATTCACGCCCGCCCGCAGCAGCGCCGCCAGCTGGCCGGAGCGCAAATTGGGCGGGGCCTGGATGCTCATCTCCGGCCCCAGGATGAGGCGGGCGGCGGCGATGCTCCACTGATGCTCCTCCAGCGTGGGCTCCGCATGGCCGGCCATTTTGGTGCCGGGGTTGGCGCGGAAATTCTGGATGATGATTTCCTGGATATGGCCGTGGCGGCGGTGCAGCGCGCGGATGGCGAGCAGGGCGGCGATGCGCTCCTCACGCGTTTCGCCGATGCCGATGAGCAGGCCGGTGGTGAAGGGCACGCGCGCCTCGCCGGCGGCGGCGATGGCGGCGAGGCGCGCGGCGGGGTGCTTGTCCGGCGAGCCGTGATGCGCGCCGCCGGGCTGGCAGAGGCGTTCGGAGGTGGTTTCCAGCATGATGCCCATGGAGGCCGAGACCGGGCGCAGGGCGGCATAGTCAGCCGCGCTCAGCAGGCCGGGGTTGAGATGGGGCAGCAGGCCGGTCTCGCGCAGAACGAGCTCGGCCATGGCGCGCAGATAGGCGAGCGTGGTGGGGTGGCCGAGCGCATCCAGCGCCGCGCGCGCGGCGGGGTAGCGGGCCTCGGGCTGGTCGCCCAGGGTGAAGAGCGCCTCGCGGCAGCCCGCCTCGGCCCCGGCGCGGGCGATGGCCAGCACCTCCTCCGGCGCGAGATAGGCGCTGGCGGCGGCCTTGGGGGTCTGCGCGAAGGTGCAGTAGTGGCAGACATCGCGGCACAGCCTGGTGAGCGGGATGAACACCTTGCGCGAATAGGTGACGAGCGGGCCATGCCCGGCCAGGGTGAGGGCCTCGGCCTGGCGCAGCAGCGCCGCCAGCGGCGCGCGGCTGAGCGCGGCGGCGATGCCCGCGGCATCTTGCGTCTCGCAGATCGCCGGATCAAACACGTGCTGAGTGCTCATCTCATCTCCCCCCTGGACAGGCTAGATTGCCGTGCGGTCGCCGCCTTTCAATGCGAGCATCTCACGCGCCTGCGCCGGGGTGGCGACGCTGAGGCCCAGCCCCTCGATGATCTGGCGGACAATGCGCACCTGCTCGGCGTTGGACTTGGCGATGCGCCCCTTGCCGGCCCAGAGCGAATCCTCCAGCCCCACGCGCACATTGCCGCCCATGGCGGCGGCGATGGCGGCGACCTTCATCTGGCTGGCCCCCGCCCCCAGCACGGACCATTGATATTGCTTGCCGAACAGCCGGTCGGCGGTGCGCTTCATGTGCATCACGTCATCGGGATGCGCGCCGATGCCGCCCAGAATGCCGAACACGGTCTGGATGAACAGGGGCGCCTGGACCAGGCCACGGTCAAGAAAATGGGCCAGGTTGTAGAGGTGGCTGGTGTCGTAGCATTCAAACTCGAAGCGCACGCCCATGGGCGAGAGCACGGCGAGCGAATGCTCGATATCCGCGTAGGTGTTCTTGAACACCAGGTCGCGCGAGGCTTCCAGCGCCTTGGGCTCCCATTCATGCTTGAACTCCTTGAAGCGCTTGAGCATGGGGAACAGGCCGAAGCCCATGGTGCCCATGTTGAGGGAGGCAACCTCCGGCTGGAACTGCACGGCGGGGCGGATGCGCTCGGCCGCCGTCATCCAGGGCGCGCCGCCGGTGGTGAGGTTGATGACAGCGTCCGAGCCTTGCTTGATGACCTCCAGGAAGGGCTTGAAGAGCGCCGGGTCCTGGTCTGGCTGGCCGGTCTCGGGGTTGCGGGCGTGCAGATGCACGATGGCGGCGCCGGCCTCCACGGCCTCCAGCGCGGAGGCGGCGATCTCAGCGGCGGTGACCGGCAGATAGGGCGACATTGACGGCGTGTGGATGGCGCCGGTGACCGCGCAGCTGATGATGACCTTGCCGTTATTCATGGAATACCCCTTTGCATGCGCCGATGCGGCTGATGTGACGTTATGTTATGTTGTACGCTTATATACGATAATCTGGCTAGCTGATTATCGGCGTTTTTGCCATACCCCGCCGCGCGAGGCCAGAACCCCCCGCCCGCGCCGCTCAGCCCCGGCGGGGTTGCGGCGGTGAATCCGCCTCCGGCCAGGCCTCGGCGCCGATGAGCGGCACGAAGCGGACATCGGCCAGCACCTCGCGGCTGAACACGTCCCCGGCGTGCCGCGTGAGGCAGATGAGCGCCTGGGCATGGGGGCTGGCGCCGACCGGCATGACCAGCCGGCCCCCGATTTTGAGCTGCGCCTTGAGCGAGGGCGGAATCTCCGGCCCGCCGGCGGTGACGATGATGGCATCATAAGGGGCCTGCCCGGGCCAGCCCTGGCTGCCATCGGCGTGCCGCACCTGCACATTGCCATAGCCCAGCCCCGCCAGCGTGGCGGCGGCGGCATCGGCCAGCGCGCCGATGCGCTCCACCGTGCACACCTGCCCCGCGATTTGCGCCAGCACGGCCGCCGCATAGCCCGAGCCGGTGCCGATTTCGAGAACACTCTCCCCCCCGCGCAGGGCGAGCGCCTGGATCATCAGCGCCACGATATAAGGCTGGGAGATGGTCTGCCCCGCCGCAATGGGCAGGGGCGCGTCCTCATAGGCGCGCGCGCGCAGCCGGGCGGGGATGAACGCCTCGCGCGGCACCTTGCGCATCGCGGCCAGCACCAGGGGGGCTTCAATGCCGCGCGCCGCCAGCTGCTCGCGCACCATCCACGCGCGCAGCGCCGCAAGCTCATGCATGGCGTCATTCTCCATGCCCGCCGCCTATAGCCAGGATGCGCCGGAATCGCCTTGATCAGGATCAATCCCCGCGCCGCCGCATAGTCTTATGCTAGCATAATATATTGACTTTCCCGCCCCCCACCCTATGCTGGCGCGAAAAGCCCCTTGAAGCTGGAAACCGGGAGTCACCGCCCATGCCGAAGATCGCCCCCGCCTATCGCGCCTCGCCGGCACCGGCCTATCAGGACGTCATCCGGGACGATCCGCATCCGGCCCCCGCGCTGTTCACCGCCTATTCTGAACGCGCCATAGACGTGCCGGGCGTGCCGCGCGCGCGCTACACCAGCCCGGAATTCGCCAAGGCCGAACTGGAGCGCATGTGGCCGCGCGTGTGGCAGGTGGCCTGCCGGGAGGAGCAGATACCGGAACCTGGCGATCTCGTGGTGTATGAGAGCCCGGGCGCCTCATTGCTCATCGTGCGCGGCGGCGATGATGAGATCCGGGCGTTCTACAATAGCTGCCTGCATCGCGGCATGCGGCTGTGCGCGCAGGATACCAGCGTGCGGCAGCTCACCTGCCCGTTCCACGGTTTTTCCTGGAACCTGGATGGCGGCCTGGCGCACGTGCCGGCGCGCTGGGATTTTCCGCAGATCGAGGAGGCGAAATTCCGCCTGCCGCAAGCGCGCGTGGGCCGGTGGGGCGGTTTCGTGTTCATCAACCGCGACCCTGACGCCCCGCCGCTGCATGAATATCTCGCCAATCTGCCCGAGCATTTCGCCGACTGGCCCCGCGAGAGCGTCTATCTGGCGCGGATGATCCATAAGACCATGAACGCGAACTGGAAAACCTGCATCGAGGGATTTGTCGAATCCTTTCATCTCGCGGGCATTCATTCCCAGGCGCTGCCCTTTGGCGGCGATGCCAGCACGCAATATGATGTCTGGCCGGGCAATGAGACGATCAGCCGGTTTCTCGAACCCGTGGGCGTGCAGAGCGACCAGTATCCGCGCCGCTTGAGCGAGCAGGAGATTCTCGACGCCTCGCTGCGGACCATTTTTGGCGATGGCCCGTTGCCCGAACTGCCGCCGGGCATGCGCGCGCGCAGCTTCATCGCCAACGCAACCCGCGCGGCGATGAGCGCCGCGGATGGCCGCGACTATAGCGGACTTTCAGACACCGAGGCGGCGGATGCGATGCAATATTCGGTGTTCCCCAACTTTGTGCTCTTCCGCTCCCTCACCTACCCGTATGCCTACCGCTTCACCCCGGTGCGGGACGATCCGCACCGCGCGGTGTTCGATTTCATGATTTTCAGGCCCAAGCCGCAGGATGGATCGCCGCCGCCGGAGACCGAGCATGTGCATCTGGGGCCTGATGACAGTTTCGCCGATTGCGGCGCGCTGCCGCCATGGCTGGGGCAGATTTATGATCAGGATTCCGTGGGGCTCGCGATGTGCCAGGCCGGATTGCGCGATGGCGGCGGCGCCGATGTGATATTCTCCGCCTACCAGGAAGTGCGCATCCGCCATTTGCACGAGACCCTGACTCGCTACTTGGCGATGCCGCCGCTTTGCCCGCCGCCCGCGTGAGGGCCCGGCCGGCGCCGGGCCATCACGGTGCCACCAATTTGAGTGATCTAAAACTGAACGCGCTTGGTGTAGCCGCCATCAATGATGATGTTGGTGCCGGTGATGTAGGCTGCCGCCGGGCTCGCGAGGAAGGCCACCGCCTTCGCCACATCCTCCGGCGCGCCGAAACGGCCCAGCGGAATTTGTTGCGACGTTGCATCATAAAGCGCTGGCATGGCGGCCTTGATCATTTCCCAGTTGCCGCCCGGATAACTGACCGGCCCAGGCGAGACCATGTTGACGCGGATGCCCTGCCCGGCCCAGGCCTGGGAGAGCTGTTTGCCGTAGGTTATCATCGCCGCCTTGATGGCGTTGAACGCCTGCGGAATGAGAAAGGTTTCCACCGCCGCGGTGCTGGACATCAGCACCACCGACCCGGCGCCGGATTTGGCGAGAAACGGCTCCAGCGCCTCGCAGCCGTCAACCGCGCCGAGCATGTCAATTTCAAAACTCTGTTGCCAGTCCTGCGTCGCGCCGCTGCCCGAGGAGCTGATGCTGTGGATGAAAATATCCGCGCCGCCAAGCTCGCCCGCGAGATTTTCGAGAAATTTCCTGTAACCTTCACGCCCGGCGAGGGTGAAGGGATGCGCCACCACCTTCGCGCCGCCCGCCGCCAATGCGGCGCGGTGCGCCTCCAGGGCTTCGGCATTGCGCGAAAACATGCCGATCTCGGCCCCCTCGGCGGCCAGCACTTCAGTAACCGCCTTGCTGATGCCGCGCGCCGCGCCGCCGATGATGACCTTCTTGCCTTTCAGTCCTAAATCCATGGCATTACATCTCCTGATTTTGGTTTTATCCTGGTTTTCAGCATTAATCTTGGTTTTGGCTTTAGCTTGGTTTTTTCTTTTCCGGCAATCATCACGATCCGCCCGTGCGCGGAATATGCACGCTTCCGCCCCGCGCGTGAACCGGAAAAAACCCTGTTTGAAAGAAAAATTTCTTGTGATTTTCTGAGACATTATCCACTCGCAATGCCCGCGAAAAGCTGTTAGCCTGCCGCGAAAACCAGGAGGAATGAATGGACCGACTGCCCGGCCCGCTATGCCAGAACGCCTTCATCGTCGCCGACATCGAAGCCGCGATCACCCATTGGACGGGCACGCTCGGCATCGGCCCGTTCTTCAAATTCCCGCCGCTGGAATTCACCGAGGGCACGCTGCACGGCAAGCCGCATCTGCCGCGCTTCAAGGCCGCCGTGGCTTATTCGGGAGATCTGATCATCGAGCTGATCGAGCCGGAAGGCCCGTCGATTTTCCAGGAATATCTGGAGGCCGGCGGCCAGGGCGTGCACCATAATTGCGTGATGACCGACGATCTGGACTCCCTCGTGAGCGCCCTGCACGCCAAGGGCGGCGAGACCGTGCAGACCCAGGCGACGGCCGACGGCTCGGTGATGGCCTATGTGCAAATGCCAGCCCCCGAGCCTGTCATCATCGAGGTCGCGCAGCTCACCGAGGGGCCGCGCGAACTTTTCAAGGCCATCCGCGCCGCCGCCGCGCGGTGGGACGGCAAGACGCCCTGCATCACGTTCTAATTCCGCAACAAAATAAAACATCAAACAAAATTCAAGCAAAAACAGAAGGGAGACCGCCATGGGCAGCAACGTCGCGCTCGAATTTCCGCATGAGGGTGTGGCGCTTGTCACCGTGGGTGATGGCGGCGCGCCGGGGCACACCGTCACCTGCGCTACCGTCACCCATCTGGCTGACACGCTGGAGCAGGCGATCGCCCAGGGCGCGCGGGTGGTCGTGCTCGCCTCCTCGGTGGAAGGCCACTGGCTGGAACATGCCTATCTTGAGGACATCCGCCAGCTGGTGCAGGGCAATGCCGCCACCGGCGACCCGGCGGGCTGGTTCCGCTCGCTGACAACACTCAACCGCGGCAAGGCGGTAACCATCGCGGCCATCAGCGGCGACACCTCGGGCGGCGGCTGCGAGCTTGGCTGGGCGTGCGACCTGCGCGTGGCCGAGCGCCAGGCGCGCTTCAGCCAGCCGGAGG
>JAKBAQ010000071.1 GCA_021808985.1 Pseudomonadota bacterium | reverse complement strand
AGGCCGCCCGCGCGAAATCCCGCGCCATCGTGGATTTTTTTGATCTGCTGGCGCAGCGCTTCATCATCGCCTTCGCCCGCGCCGGCATCAAATACCGGCTACACCGCTCGGCCGAGACCGCCTTGCTGGAAAACACCCCGGAGGAGCCTTTCGGCGCCGCTTTGCTCGCCTTCACCGGTTTCGGCACCGCTTATATGGCGGACCGCCTCCCGGCGGGAGCCGATGTGCTGCGCCATTACGCGGGCATTTTCGCCGCCCACACGCGGTCAGCTGATCGTTTGGCAACCATGGTCTCCGATTATCTGGGCCGCCGCGCAGACATCATTGAATTCGCCGGCGCCTGGCTCACTCTGCCGCCTGACCAGCAAAGCCGCCTGCCGCGCGGGCGCCTGCCCGGCGCCTTCAATGAACTCGGGATCAATGTCGCCATCGGCACCCGCGCCTGGGATCAACAAGCCCGCTTCATCGTCCGTGTCGGGCCGCTGCACCGCGAGGCCTTCGAGGCACTTCTGCCAGACCAGAAGCGCCTGCCCGCCCTGGTTTCCCTGATCCGCGCCTATGTCGGATGGGAAGCGGATTTCGCCGTCAACCTTGTCCTCGCCGCTTCCGAAATCCCAGCCCTTCAGCTCGCGGATTCCAGCGGCGGAGCAGCTCCCAGGCTCGGCTGGACCACTTGGCTCCCCTCGCCAAACGCCGCCATCCTCGGGCCCAAAAACGCTGACGAAGCCATCTTCAGCGCAACTCTGGTTGAAGCCCTGCAGCCATGATCTCAAACACGGCCCAGCCGTGAATTATATCCTTCATTCTCAAACCATGCTAACATGAAAAAGAAAATTCAAGGAGCATCCACCATGAGAAATCCATTTTTCCGTTCGGCCTTGGCGGGTGTCCTGCTCGCCACCACCGCTCTCTGCGGCGCCGCGTCCGCGCAGACCAACCCTTCCGCCCAGCAGATCATCAACCAGTTGAAGCCGAGCGGCATGTTGAGCGACACCACCCGCGGCATCAAGCCCTTGCCCCCCAGCCCCAGCGGCGCCGTGGCGCCAGCCATGCCCGTATCGCCCGCCGCAAGCTCCACAGGCAATATGAGCATGGCGCCCGCCGCCACAACGCCCACGCAGGCCACCGCGGCCACGGCACCTTCCACCAATCTGGACATTGAGTTCAGCTCCGGCTCAGCCAATCTGACACCTGAGGCCACAGCCGCGCTCGATCAACTCGGCCAGGCGCTGACCAGCCCGGATCTGGCCGCCTATAATTTCAAAATCGTCGGCCATACTGACACCACCGGCACCGCCGCCGCCAACCAAGTCCTTTCCGAGCAGCGCGCCGCCGCGGTGAAGTCCTATCTCGAGACAAAATTCGGTGTGGCCGGCTCACGTCTGCAGAGCGAGGGTGTCGGCGAATCCGACCTCCTGATTCCCACCCCCCCCAACACACCCAACCGGAGCAACCGGCGCGTCCAGATCATCAATCTCGGCCAATAGACTGATCGTCGCGGAACGTGAAAAACCCCGGATTCGATGACGACGATGCCACCATCGTCATGGTCCGGGGCGTTGCGGCCAGCGTTCTTCACCCCCAGCGCAAAACGCGCCGTACAGGAATTTTCCTGGCCGGCGCCGCTGTTTTATCATTGCTGGCAATCGGTGGCGCCTGGGCCCTCTTCAGCCGCCCCGCCATCATTCCCATCAACACTGAAACCGAAGCGCAGATCGACGCCACCGACCCCTGCCACATCCAGGTCTCCTATTTCGCGCCTGATCCCGCCATCGTGGTCATTAATTTTCCGACCCTGCTCGCCCAAGGCCTCACTCTGGACCGCGTGGCCGCGCTGACCGAGAAAGCCGGCCTCCCACGCAACCATGTCCTCGATAATGCTGAATTGCGCGCCGCCATCGCCAGCCACGGCGATACGATCTCGAGCTACTATTACGGACATGACTATCCAGCAGCCAGCCTGGCAAAATTTTTCCAGCTCGCGGCGCAGGAAAATATCCACCTCAACCCGCAAGAGCGTTGGCTCAAAGGTCTGATCACCCAACTCGGCTGGCTAAAGCCCGGCGCCAACGGCGCCATCATCACACTGCCCACGGCCGGCGGCCCGGTTACACCGGAGATGCGCGCGGTCATTCTGCATCATGAAATCTCGCACGGCGCCTTCTTCACAACCCCCGCCTACCGCCAATACGCGGTGTCCTTCTGGTACAGCCTCACCGCAGCTGACCGTGCGGCCTTCACAAATTTCCTCGGCAGCCAGGGGTACGACACAAACAACACCATGCTGATGCTGAATGAAACCCAGGCCTACCTCATCTTCACCCGCGATCCGCGCTTCTTTAACGCTAACGCCGTTGGCATGACCCAAGCTGAAATCGACCAACTGCGCGCCGGCTTCATCGCCGGAATGCCCAATTTCTGGCTAACCCCGATGGCCAACGCCCCTCTGCCCGCAACCGCCGCCATCCCCGCCTGTTCAGCCTCCAGCTGAGGCCGCGCGCATATTATTTTGGAATGGTCACGACAGGCAGCGCCGCCACCGCCACCTTCGCCCCGGACGACACCGCATTCTGCAACGCGGCTCGTAACGCGGGCAAATAGTCACTGGCGTTTTCATCCTGCGGCCGCAACGTCGTGAACAACGGCACTGACGAGGCGATGGCAATGATCATGTCCGTGCCATAAGGGGCACTCACCTGCCAACTCGCCCCGCCATGGCTTGGGTCGCCCAGCGTCTTCGTGGCCCCCGCCGCCAGCATCGTCTGCGCATCGGTCGGGGTCGGATACAAATGCAGCACGCTGCCGTCGCTGGAGAAATAATCGGTCTCCAGATACCCGGCATAACCCGGCATCTTCTGCACCACGGTAATCAGATCACCATCGCGCAAGGTCGTCTTACCGCCGGCCAAATTCAAGCCCAGCATCTCCCCCGCATCCGCATATAGCGGATGATACGGACGAATGGCATTCAGCGCATTGCAATATGGTCCATCGATGGTCTGCGTATTATTGGTCAAACCCGCCGCATCCGGCAAGGATTGCACAGCGGCATTCAACGCCAGTTGCGGCGCCCCCGCTCCGGCCAGGCCGGAGATTTCCGGCGCTGCGCCGCTATCATTGCCGCTCAGCAGGGTACAAGGCAGCGAACCCAGTATCGAGGTGAAAGCCGCTTCACGCTGCGCCGGTGTCATTGGCGGCGTCGCCGGCTTGGCGGGGGCGCTAACCGGCGGCGCTCCCGCATTTTGCACAGGCGTGCTCGCGTGGTGGCCGCTCAGCAAAAAATACGCCCCACCGCCCAGCAACGCCACGGCCACCGCCGCCCCGCCGCCGATGAGCGCTAAATTGCCACCTTTTTTTGGCGCGGCAGCCTGCGGCGGCGAAACTCTTGCAGGTGCCGCCACCTGTTCCACCACGGGGCGGCCAGGCGCCGGACGGCTGGGCGCAACCATGGTCGCCTCGCCATCGCTAAAATCCTCAGCGCTCAGGCCAAAACCCTCGGCCTCCGCCGCCGGCTTAGCCTCGAATGCCTCACGCAGCGCCCTGGCAAAATCATTCGCCGTGGCAAACCGGTCTTCCGGCCGCTTCGCCATCGCCTTTTTCACCACGGCGTCAAATGCATGCGGCACGGTGACTGAGAGCGCCGAAGGCGGCGGCGGCTCGGTATTCAGCACTTTGTGCATAATCGCCGTCAGCCCGCCCTCGAACGGTTTTTCCCCGGTCAACAGCTGATACAGCATCACGCCTGATGAATAGATGTCGGTGCGCGAATCCACGGTCTGGCCCATGAACTGCTCTGGCGACATGTAAGACGGCGTCCCCAGCATGGTGCCCGCCTGCGTCATGCTGCTGCTCTCGATCCGGGCGATCCCGAAATCCGCGATCTTCACCTCGCCCGCCTTCGTCAGCATCACATTCGCAGGCTTGATATCGCGGTGTACAACGCCGCGGTCGTGGCTGAACTGCAGCCCCGCCATCAGCGCTTCCATGATCCGTACGATCTCGGCCAGCTCAAAACGCTCTTTCTTGTCGACGACATGCTTCAGCGTCGTCCCGTCGACAAATTCCATCACGATGTACGCGATTTCCGGCGTCTCGCCATAATCAAACACGCCGACGATATTGGGATGCGTCAACCGCCCAGCGGCCTGCGCCTCGCGCTTGAAGCGGGCCAGTTCCTCCTGCGCTTCCACATCGTCCGGCTCGGGCAGCCGCACGGTCTTAATCGCCACGCGCCGGGCGATGACCGGGTCGAACCCCTCATACACTGTTCCCATGGCGCCTTTGCCAAGCACCTGTCGCAGTTCATACTTTCCAAGCATATCGGCCATGAATGCTTATAGTCCGGTCCGTGCCGGGCCGGAAAGAGCCGCGCCTCCCAAATCTGCGGCATTTCCGCCGTCGCCGATCACCGTAAACGCCGCCCAGTAAAACGGATCCGCGATCGCCGCTGGAAAGGTCTTCCCCGCTCCACTGAGCAACGCCAGCTGCGCCGCCCGCACGCTGCCCGCCACCCCACCATCCATCCCCGCATGAAGCCGGCTTAACGTATCCGCCACCAGATACGCCGACACCTGGTCGTTCACCGACCATTGCGTCACCATCAACGCCCGCGCCCCCGCATAGAAAAAGCTTCGCGCCAAGCCCGAAAGCGCCTCGCCGCCATTCGTTCCCCCACCAGTATTGCACGCCGAGAGCAATACCAGATCAGCATCCAGATGCAGGTCCGTCACATCGCTGGTGGTCAGCAACGCATCATCGGCCGTGGCTGCACCCGGCGGCGCTGATGTCACGATCGCCGGCTGGCTTTGGCAGGGCAGATCCGTCGGCAGCAGCGCATGCGTGGCGAAATGCAGAATTCTGAAATTCTTCAAATCCGCCTTCTCCACATTCGGCACGGTGAAGTTCGCGCCCAGCAGCTCATCGTTCGGCCCGGCGCCAAAAATCGCCGCCCCCGCCTGCAATTCCAGCTTGGCATAGGGCAAATGCGGCAAATTGGCGAACAACGCCGCGCTGTCCTGGCAAGTCGCCACATTGTAGGTCCCCTGCGCCTGCGCCAGGGTTACCGGCCTGAAATCGCCAAAACCGAACCAGGGCTTCTTGGCCGCCGAAGTCCCCGCGACTTTCCGTAACGAGACAAAATTCGCGGCCGCCGGCACATAGGTCAGCGTCGCCTCGCGGATCAGCCATGGCGCATTTTCCAGGTCGGCGGCGCTGGCCGGCCCGGTCGGCAGCAAGGCGAACGGCAACGCCAGCAGCGGGCCGGAAGGCGCCACCACCAGTTCCTTCACGTTCTTCATGTCAGCCGCGAACGGCCCCACCGTCGCATGATAGATCGCCGCCGCGCCCGCCATGTCAAAAGGCGGCAGCCCGGCCTGCGTCGGCTCGATGCTGGCGCGCACGGCCGAAACCAGCGCCGCCATGCCGGCATCATTGGTCTGGCTGCGCGCCACCTGTATCGCCCCGTCATGCAGAAAAAACAGCCAGCTATGGTCCGGCCCCGCCGTAATTCCCAAAAACGCCTCATCAGGCCTCAACAGCGCCAACACCGCCTTGGCCGGCACCACCTGCTGCACAAGCTGCCCGAAATTCGGCGCCGCCGCCTGTTCCGCCAGGGTCGCCTGCTGCAACTCAGCATTCGCCGCGGCGATTTTCTTGTCCAGCGCACTCAATGCCGCCGTGCCGCCCGTCCCCGTCGTATGCGCCAACTCGTCGCGTTGCTGATACAGGCTCACCAAAGCCGCCTGCGCATCCTGCTGGGCACGAATCGCCGACGCCACTTTCGGATCAGACGAGCTCGTGGAAAGCCGCGCCGCCGCCTCGGCGATTTCCTGCGCCGTCACGCTGCCCTGGGCCAATTCAGCGGCGGCGAACATTTCATCATAAAACACCTGCGCATCCGCCGGCTCCGCCGTCGCCATCGCCGCGAACACATCCAAACATGGCGAAATCAGCCTGGCCGATGTTCCCAGCTGCAATTTCGTCAACAGGCCGATGCCTCTGCGGCAGGCCGTCAGCGCCGCCTGGTCATTTTCCCCGTCATGAAACACCGCCGCCTGCAACAGCTCCGTTTCCGCAACCGGGCGTGACCCTGGTATCGCCGTGGCAAAATCCGTCGCCGCCCCCTGCAGGTCGTCCACCGCGCTGCCGGTCTCCCCATGGGCCACCGCCAAAATCGCGCTGGTGCGTTCAAGTCTGCCACTCAGCACCGGGGGCGCAATGTCATTCGCCCGCGCAATCCTGTCCGCCGTCGCCATCGCCTTGGCGCTTCCCGCCTTGTCACCGCTGGCCTCCAGCGCGATGGCCTGATACCGCCAGGTTTCAATCACCCCCAGCAGCGCGCTCTGCATCACCGGGGTATTCAGCGTCGCCTGCGCCGCCAACAGATTGCTTAAGCCCGGCTGCGCGCTCACGCTGAACAATGCCTCATTGGCTCTTGTCGTCGGCTTCGCCTGCAACATCTCCGGCGGCAGCAGCGCCGCGTAAAGCCTCTCCGCTTGCCGCAGCAAATCCAGCGCCTGCGGCAGATGGTTCTGGTTCAACTGGTCCAGCCCCTCATAATGCAGCAGCTTTGCCATCGCGGTCGGGTCGCTGGCATGCGGCACCAGCTTCGCCGCCGCCGCGAACATATTCGCCGCCTGCGGATATTGCGCCTGGTCGGAAAGATTAAGCGCCAGCTCCAGCAACGGCGCCACCGTGCCCGGATTGTCGGCGCCGATTTTCTTCTGCTGCAACGCCAGCGCCGCGCGATACGCAATCACCGCCGCGGGAAAATCCTCCGCCTGATTGGCCTTGGCCCCAAGCGCCATCAGCGCCTCATAATGGCCGACATCCCCGGAGCTGAACGCCTGCGCCGCCAGCCGCTGCGCCAGAATCTGGTCAGAGGCCGCCACCGTCGCCTGCCCGGCGTCACTGGGTGCGATCTTGCCGCTCATCACGCCGATCGCGCGTTGCATCGGCGGCAGCGCCGGCAGCACGCCATCGGCGTAATACACGTTCCCGTCAATCACGCTTGCCAGCGCCACATGCGGCCAACCGCCAAAACGCTGGGTGCACGCCAGCACCTCGGCGGGCACGCCATCCAGAATCGTCGCCGCCGTGGGCGCGTTGCAGGCATAGCTCCCCTCCAGCGAGGCCCGCCATGCGCTCGTCGTCGCCAGCGCGGCCAAATCGCCCGCCGCCGCCGGGCCGCCATTTTGCACATGCGCGCTCGGCTGGTCCCATGAGCCGCAATACACATCGGCGGTATTGCCGCTGCGCTGGATCGTGCAACTCTCCCCAGCGGTATTCTGCCCAACCGGCAGGCTGACGGCAGCGCTCTCACTCCCCCCGGGATTATCATAGGCAGACATTGGCGGCTTGGCGCAGCTTGCCAGGGCCACGCCCATCACCATCACCAACCCGGCTCTGACCATCTTCATCCGTTTACCGGTCATGTCTCTGCCCGCCTTCAAAAATCGCGTGTCGCAATGCCGGGAAGCTGGACACCATGGTCAAGCCGCTTGCGCTTGCGGGGCGCAATGTCAAAATTCTGGAGCGGATTGCCCTCCGGCGGCAGCTCAATTGGCAGAATCGTGCAATTGACCGAACCGATCGGACACGTATTGAACCGGTAGCCCGATTGCGGGAACGGAAAAGCCGTGCCGCCGCCCGCCGCCGTCGGCCCCGGGATACCGGCAATCGTCCCGTTCAGATTAACCGAAAGCGCGCTCAGCACCTCCAGATGCTGGAGATTGACATTGCCCGTAACCACCCCGCTCGCCCCCGCCGCCAACACCAGGGCGAGGCTCGGCGCATACAGGCTGCCATTCGTATTCGCCGCGAAATTCATGGTCCCGCTCGGCTGCGTGTAAAGGAAGAGGGTGGCCGGCTGGCTTGCGTTATTGAGGTAGGTGAGCGCATTCGCGCCGTAATTCACCAGGAAGGTGCCAGTTTGCTGAATCGCCGCCGCGCTTCCGGTGGAGCTTATCACCGAATCAAGCGGTGAGGGCGCCGTTGTCGTGCTCGAAGCAATGGTCCCCGTGATGAACAACCCGCCCGTGGCGCTCCCCGCCAGCGTGACCGGCCCCTGCGCCGTGATCGTCACCGTATTGGCGACCACCGGCCCCACGATCGTCAACGGCCCTGCATTCGCCAACGCGAACAGGCTGTCATGCATGATGAAGCTGCCCAACGTGCCAATATTCGTATACGCGCCGAAGGACGCCAATGTCCCAGCGGCGCCCACCAATGTCGCCGCGCTCAACGAGCCGGCCGCATGCGTGATGCTGCTCGCCGCGATCAGGTCCACCTCATTGGCAATCGCCGTCGTGCCTGAAAGGCTCATGCTTCCGCCGGCTGAAATCGTCGCGGTCTGCGCGCTCACGCTGCCCGCATTCTGGCTCACATTTCCCCCGGCCGTCACATAAAGCGCGTTTGATATCCGCGCATCGCCGGTTTGCGTGAAATTGCCCGTGGTGGAGAGCGTCGCGTTATTCGCGCTCACTGGCCCCGCAATGCCATTCACACCCGCCGCGCTGATATCGCCGCTGGTCGTAACACTGCCCAGCGCGCCGATCACGTTCGCATCCGGCAACGTCAACGCTGTGCCGCTCGCGTTCAGCAACGCGGCGGAGACAATGCCGCTGCCCTGCGTAATGGCGCCACCCGCATCCAGGCCAAGCATGTTCCCGGCACTTATATTTCCCGCCAGATTAAGCGCCCCCGTATCGTTGAGCAGCACATCCCCTCCCGCCGCGAAGGCGCCCAGCACGGGGATCGCATTGCCCGCCGCGCCAAACAGCGCATTCCCGCCGATGGTGCCGCCATCGCTGGTCAGCGCCGCCGCCATAATGCCGCCACCCGTCTGCGTGATATTTCCGGTATCGAGTAGCGCCAGCGTACCTCCCAGAGTCACCGGCCCCGCAAGCGTCAGGTCCGTGGCATTGTTCAAGGTCAACCCCCCGGTGGCGGCAAAACCTCCCAGCGTGCCAACCCTGTTCCCCGCCATATTCAGCACGGCATCGCCGGCAATCGTGGCGCCGCCAGTCGTCAGCGTCGCCGCCGTCACCTGGCCGGCCGCGCCCTCGCTCACCCCGGCGCTGCTCGCCAGCTGCAGCACACCGGTTGTAATGCCGCCATCCACCGCAATGCCCGCCGCCGAAAGCGTGATATTCGCGGCGCTCAACGGTCCAGCCACACTCAGCGTGCCGGCATCCGCCAAGCTCACATCACCGCCGGCGGCAAACCCAGAAATCGTCTGCACCGCATTCCCGGGCAGGCCGATATCCACGCCACCGGCAATCGTCCCGCCATCGCTGCTCAGCGTCGCGGCGCTGATTGTGCCGGCCGTCTGGGCCACCCCGCCACTGCTCGCCAGCGCCAGCAATCCAGGCGTGGCAACATCGCTGGCAAAAGTCAGCCCGGCAGCATCCAACGTGATATTCGCGCCCGTCAATCCTCCCGTCACGCTCAACGGCCCGGCATCGTTCACCAGCACGTCCCCACTGGCCATGAGCCCGCTCAGCATGCCGATACTATTGCCACCCCCCAGCAGCACGGCGCCCGTCACCGTGGCGCCTCCGGTGGTCAGGCTCGGCGCATCAATCGCGCCGCCGCTGGCCTCCACCACCCCCGCCCCGCTGTTCAGCGTCACCGCCGAACCGGCATTGACAACGCTGGCCAGCGTCAACCCATCCGCGTTCAACGAAATATTGCCCGCATTCAGAGCCCCGCTGACCACCAGCGGCGTCTGGCTGCTCAGGGCCAGATCATTCCCGGCGCCCGAAAGTGAAAACGCCCCCAGCGTCCCGATATCATTATTACCGAGCGCCATATTCACCGGCCCGCTGATCGCACCTCCCGCCAGCAAGGTGCCCACACTCAGCGACTCACCCGAGGCCGTAGTCACGCCATTCGTGCTCGCCAGCTCAAGCGCTCCCGGAACCGCCAGCGTGCCATTGAACCCCACGCCATTGCCGCTCAGCCGCAACGCGCCCGCCGCAACGCTCACCACGCCATCGGTGGCGATGCTGCCTGTGGTGCTGATATCCACCAGCGCCGTCGAACCGCTAACCGCCCCCAGCAGCGCGCCGCTCAAATCCAGCCCCGCCGCCGTGCCGCCCAAATCAACCGCCGTGCCGCTGGTATAAGGCGCGATCGCCACCGTCCCCCCAGGCACCGTAATACTGGCGCCGCTCGAGGTTATGGAATTCGCGATCAGGCTGATCGTGCCGCCCGAACCCGCTGCCAGCGTACCGTTGATCGCCAGGCTGCTGGCACTGGCCGAGCCATCATTCAGCGCAATATTCGCGGCCTTTACCGGTCCATCCACCACCAGCGGCGCGCCATCGGTGAGGGCAAAATTCCCCGCGGCATCAAAACCTCCCAACGTGAACACTGAATTTAATGACCCATTCAGCGCCACATCCCCGCCGATCGTCGCCCCGCCGCTGCTCAGCGTGCCAACATACAATTCACCAGCGCCAGACTGCGTGATACCGCCGCTGCTCACCAGATTCAGCGTGTTCGCTTCCAGCCCCCCATTCAGTGTCAGGCTGCTCGCGCTCACATCAATCGCCTTGCCAATCAACCCCCCGGTCTGGGTAATCGGCCCGGCGGCATCCAGCACAAGCACCGGGTTGGAGAGAATCAGCAGCCCCTCGGTGTAGATACTGCCGGCGCTAAAGCCGCCGGCCCGGCCGATCACAATCGTCCCGGCCGAGGCCAGCCCGCTCAGCAACTGGCTCGAGAGTTCCAGCCCACCCACGGCCGTTCCGCCCAGATCAATCACCCCGCCGCCGGTATAGGGCGCGATATCTATGGTCCCGCCACCGCCCACGCTCACCGCGCCGCCCGCCGCTTCGAGCAACCCGTCAGCCACCAGCACCGCCTGGCCGCCGGTTGCCTGCAACAGGCCCCCCAACGTCAGCACGCCATTGTCAACCAGCGTCACCATGTTCGCCTGCACCGGCCCCGCCATCGTCAAGCTTCCGGCATTGTCCAGAGTCAAGTTCCCCGCCGTGAGCAGGTTGCCCAGCGTGCCGATGCCGTTGAAGTTGGTCAGTTGCACATCACCGCCAATCGTCGTCCCGCCACTGTTCAGCGTCCCAACATTCAGCAGCCCGCCGCCCAGCTCGCTCACCGCGCCGCCATCCTCCAGCGTCAGCAGCCCCGGCGTCTGCACCAAACCGGCAATCGCCAGCGCGCCGCTATCATGCAGCAGAATATCCCCCGCCGCCGCAAACGCACCCAGCGTGCC
>JAKBAQ010000070.1 GCA_021808985.1 Pseudomonadota bacterium | reverse complement strand
AGGACGATGGATTCCAGCTCGGTGAGTTTCTGCTTCATCAGCGGAAAGGAGATGCTCTGGTCAGCCTGCACGGTGCCGATCAGCAGGCCGGTATCCTCCTCGGGGAAAAACCCTTTGGGCACCACGACAAAGAGGAACACGTTGAGGAAAACGGTGAGCACCAGGCCCGCACCCACCAGCTTGGCGTGGCGTAATGCCCAGCGCAGAGAGCGCGCATAGCCCTCCAGCGTGGCGTTGAAGCTGCTCTCCAGCCAGTGCACGAGACGGTTCGGCTTGGCCTGCTGGGGGCGCAGGCGCAGAAACCGGGCGCAGAGCATGGGCGTGGCGGTGAGCGAGACGAGCAGCGAGATGAGGATGGTGAGGGAGAGGGTTTCAGCGAATTCCTGAAACAGGCGGCCGAGCAGGCCGGGCATGAGCAGAATGGGGACGAACACTGCGATGAGCGAGAGGCTCATGGACAAAACGGTGAAGCTGACCTCGGCGCTGCCGCGCAGGGCCGCCTCAAACGGCTCCATGCCTTCCTCGAGATGGCGCATGGTGTTTTCCACCACCACCACCGCGTCATCTACCACGAAGCCGGTGGCGATGGTGAGGGCCATGAGGGAGAGATTGTCGATGGAGAAGCCGAGCAGATACATCGGCCCGAAGGTGCCGATGATGGAAATGGGCACGGCGATGCCGGGAATGAGGGTGGCGCGCGGCGAGCGCAGGAAGACGAACACCACCGCGACCACCAGCAGCACCGCGATGAAGAGGGTGCGCTCGGTGTCGGCCAGGGCGGCGCGGATGGACTGGGAGCGGTCCAGCGCGATGCCGAAATGGATGGAGGGCGGCAGGGCGGCGCGCAGGGTGGGCAGCTTGGCGCGGATCTGGTCAACCGTGCGGATGATGTTAGCGCCGGGGCTGGGATGGAGAATGACCAGCACGGCGTGCTTGCCGTTATAAAGCCCGGCATTGTGCAGGTTCTCCACCGAGTTGGTGACCTGCGCGACATCGGAGAGCCGCACCGCCTGGCCGTTGCGGTAGGCGATCACCAGATCGCGGTATTGCGCGGCCACGCTGGCCTGGTCGTTGGTGTATATCTGGTAGCGCGTGCCGCCGATGTTGAAATAGCCCTTGGGCGCGTTGGCGTTGGCCGCCGCCAGGGCGGCGCGCACATCCTCCAGCCCGATGCCGTATTTGGCGAGCGGCCCGGGCTCCAGCTCCACCCGCACGGCGGGCAGCGCGGAGCCGCCCAGCTCGACATTGCCGACCCCCTCGATCTGCGAGAATTGCTGTTGCAGCACGGTGTCGGCGGCGTCGTAGAGCTGGCCGGGGGTGAGGGTTTTGGAGGTGAGCGCCAGGACCATGATCGGCGCGTCGGAGGGGTTGAACTTCTGATATTGCGGGTTGGAGCGCAGGGAGGTCGGCAGGTCGGCCCGCGCGGCCTGGATGGCGGCCTCCACGTCGCGTGCGGCGCCGTCGGCGCTGCGGTTGAGCCCGAATTGCAGGACGATGCGGGTGACGCCGATGCCTGACTGCGAGGTCATCTGCGTGACATCGGCGATGGTGCCGAGATGGCGCTCCAGCGGCTCGGCCACGGTGGCGGCCATGGTCTCGGGGCTGGCGCCGGCCATGTTGGCCTCAACCTGGATGGTGGGAAAGGAGATGGGCGGCAGCGGCGCCACCGGCAGCTTGAAGAAGGCCAGCACGCCCGAGAGGGCGATGCCCAGCGAGAGCAGCGTGGTGGCGACGGGCCGCTTTATGAAAATCGCGGAGAGGTTCATGCGGCCCGGAGACGGCGGGAGAGATTGCCGAACGCCAGATAGATGACCGGCGTGGTGAACAGGGTGAGCACCTGGCTGACAGCCAGCCCGCCGATGATGGCGATGCCCAGCGGCTCGCGCAGCTCGGAGCCCATGCCGCCGGCGAGGATGAGGGGAAGGCCGGAGAACATGGCGGCCAGAGTGGTCATGAGAATGGGACGCAGGCGCAGCATGCAGGCTTCGTAAATCGCATCACGCGGGGATTTGCCCTCAACGCGCTCGGCATGGAGGGCGAAGTCGATCATCATGATCGCGTTTTTCTTGACGATGCCGATGAGCAGCACGATGCCGATGATGCCGATGACATCGAGCCCGTCGCCGGCCAGCCAGAGGAAGACCAGCGCGCCGACACCCGCGGATGGCAGGGTGGAGATGATGGTGACGGGGTGGATGAAACTCTCATAGAGCACGCCGAGCACGATATAGACGGCGATGAGGGCGGCCAGCAGCAGGAAGACCTCGTTATTCAGCGAGCTTTGGAAAGCCGCGGCGGCGCCGGCGAAGTTGGTGGTGACGGAGGGTGGGAAATGCAGGGATTGCTCGGCCCTGGTGATGGCGTTGACCGCGCCGCCGAGCGAGGCGCCGGGCGCGAGGTTGAAGGAGATGGTGCTGGCGGGGAACTGGTCGAGATGCTCCTGCACCAGGGGCTCGGGCTGGCGGGTGAAGGTGGCGATGGCCGAGAGCGGCACCTGGCCGCCGCTGGCGGTGGAGGATGGCAGGTAGATGGCGCCGAGCGAGGCGAGGCTCGTCATCTTCGCGGGGTCGACCGTGAGGATCACGCGGTATTGGTCGGTCTGGGTGAAGATGGTGGATATGATCCGCTGGCCGAAGGCGTCGTAGAGGGCGCTGTCAACCGTGGCGGGGGTGATGCCGAAGCGGGCGGCGCTGGTGCGGTTGATGTCAATGAAGACGGAGTTGCCGCCGGCCTGAAGCTCGCTGGCGACATCGGTGAGCTGCGGCAGCGCGCGCAGCTTGGCCATGAGCGCGGGGACATAGGTGGTGAAGGCGCTTTGCGAGGGGCCTTGCAGCACGAACTGATACTGCGCCGGGCTGACCATGGTGTTGATGGTGAGGCTCTGCACCGGTTGCAGGTAGAGCGAGATGCCGGGCACGCTGGCGGCCTCGCGGCTGAGGCGCGGGATGATCTGCGCCGCGCTCTGGCCGCGCTGGCCGCGCGGCTTGAGGTTGATGAGAAAGCGCCCCTGGTTGAGGGTGGTGTTGGTGCCGTCCACGCCGATATAGGAGGTGAGGCTGGCGACGTCCTTGTCCTTGAGCAGGACGTCGGCCAGGGCCTGCTGGTGCTGGGCCATGGCGGCGTAGGAGCTGCTCTGCGCCGCCTGGGAAAAGCCCTCGATGACGCCGGTATCCTGCACCGGGAAAAACCCCTTGGGGATGAGCACGTAGAGCAAAATGGTGAGCGCCAGGGTGGCGATGGCGACCGCCAGCGTGGCGCGCGCGCGCGCCAGCACCCAGGTGAGCCCGCGCCCGTAGGCGGCGAGCAGGCGGTTGAACTGGCGCTCGTTCCAGGCTTCGAAACGTGAGGGCGTGTCCTCGCCTTTTGGGTGCAGCAGGCGCGCGCAGAGCATCGGCACCAGGGTGAGCGAGACCACGGCGGAGATGATGATGGTGATCGCCAAAGTCACCGCGAATTCGGAGAAGAGCCGGCCCACCACGTCGCCCATGAACAGCAGCGGGATGAGCACCGCGATGAGCGAGACGGTGAGCGAGATGATGGTGAAGCCGATCTGCCCGGCGCCCTTGAGCGCGGCCTGCAGGGGTGGTTCGCCCATTTCAATGTAGCGGGCGATGTTCTCGATCATCACGATGGAATCGTCGACGACGAAGCCTGTCGCCACGATCAGCGCCATCAGGGAGAGATTGTCGATGGAGAAATGGCAGAGATACATGAAGGCCAGCGTGCCGATGAGCGAGACCGGCACGGAGATGCTGGGGATGATGGTGGCCCGCATGTTGCGCAGGAATACGAAGATGACCGCGATGACGAGGCCGATGCTGAGCACCAGCTCCAGCTCGGCGTCGTTGACCGAGGCGCGGATGGCGGTTGTGCCATCGCTCATGATGCTGACCCGCATCGCTGCCGGCAGGCCGGCGGTGAGGCTGGGCAGCTCGCGCTTTATGGAGTCGACCGTGGCGATGACATTGGCGTTGGGCTGGCGCTGCACGTTGAGGATGATGGCCGGCGTGCGGTTGGCCCAGGCACCAAGCTCGGCGTTCTCGGGGGCGGAGATGATTTTGGCGACATCGCCCAGATAGACCGGGGTGCCGTTTTTGTAGGCCACCACGATCTTGGCGTAGCCGGCGGCGGAGGTGATCTGGTCGTTATCGTTGATGGTGTAGCTCTGCGTGGGGCCGGTGAAGCTGCCCTTGGGGGTGCTGACATTGAGGTTGCCCACGATGGTGCGGATATTATCCAGGCTGATGCCGTAGGCGGCCAGCGCCTGGGGGTTGACCTCGATGCGCACCGAGGGCGTGTTGCCGCCGCTCAAGGTGACGAGGCCGACACCCGGAACCTCGGAGATGCGCGCGGCCAGGCGGGAGTTGGCGAGGGCCTGCACGTCTGTCAGGTTCATGGTCTTGGAGGTGATGGCCAGGGTCATCACCGGGGCGTCGGCCGGGTTCACCTTGGCGTAGACCGGCGGGGCCGGAAGGTCTGATGGCAGCAGGTTGCCCGCGGCGTTGATGGCCGCCTGCACTTCCTGCTCGGCGACATCCAGGCTCATGGACAGGTTGAATTGCAGGGTGATGACCGAGGCGCCGGCGGAGCTGGCCGAGGACATCTGGTTCAGCCCTTCCATCTGGCCGAGCTGGCGCTCCAGCGGCGCGGTGATGGAGGAGGTGACAACCTGCGGCGAGGCGCCGGGATAGAAGGTCTGCACCTGGATGGTGGGGTAGGTGACATCGGGCAGCGCCGAGATGGGCAGGTATTTCAAGGCCACCAGCCCGGTGAGGACGAAGGCGAGCATCAGCAGCGAGGTCGCCACCGGCCGCAGGATGAAAACCCTGGAGGGATTCACGGGGCGGAAACGGAGCTGGCCACGTTGACCTTGGCGCCTTCGCTCAGGCGGTCCACCCCGTCAGTGACCACGACATCGCCGGGGGCGAGGCCCTTGGTGATGACCGTGTCAGTGCCGTTGGTGGGGCCGGTGGTGACGGGCTGGACATGCACCGTGTCATCGGCGTTGACGACATAGACATAGGTGCCGGGCGCGCCGGTCTGCACTGCCTGGCTTGGCACCAGCGTGGCGTTTTGCAGGGTGTTCACCAGCAGATGGATGTTGACGAACTCATTGGGAAAAAGCGCGCCGTTGGCGTTGGCGAACTTGGCGCGCAGCTTCACCATGCCGGTTGCGGTGTCCATCTGGTTGTCCACCGCGCTCAGCTCGCCTGTTTCCAGCTTCGTGGTGTCATCGCTGGCGTAAGCGGTGGCGGGCAGCGTGGCGCCCTGCCCCAGCCGCACCAGCACGGGCGCCAGATCAGCCTGCGCCACGGAGAAGATAACCGTGGTGGGCGCCATGGTGGTGACCACGGCGATGCCGGTGCTGCTGCTGGGGGTTACGTAGTTGCCAGGGTCCACCAGGCGCAGGCCCACCTTGCCGGCCACCGGCGAGGTGATGTGGCAGTAGGCGAGGTTGAGGCGGGCGGAGTCGATATTCGCCTGGTCGGCTTGGGTGGCGGCGGTGTCCTGCGCGACGAGGAAGGTCTGGTCGCTCACCTGCTGGGCGGAGATGGAGTCCTGCCGGGCCAGGAGCTGGTAGCGGGCAAGGTCTGATTTCGCCTGGCCCAGAGCCGCCGTGTCCTTTGCCAGGGCGGCCTGATACTGCTCAAGCTGGATCTGGTATGGGCGGGGGTCGATCTCGGCGAGGAACTGGCCCTTGGTGACGTTCTCGCCCTCGGTGAAGGCGACCTGGGTGAGATAGCCGCTGAGCTGCGGCAGCACGGTGATGGTGGCGGTGGGGGTGACGGTGCCAAGCTCATCGAGCATCACGGGCATGGACCCGCTAAAGGCCGTGGCGACGCCCACGGCCTGGGGCGCCGGCTTGCGCAGGCCAGGGCCGGAGCCGGAATGACGATACCAGATGAAGGCGATGAGCAGGAGCGCCAGCCCCATGAATATCCAGCGCTTCCTGCCGCGCTTGGGCGTTGCCACAGGGTCGACCACGTAAACGACTCTCCCAACAAACTCCCGGGGTCTATAGCCCGTTACAATCGCCTTGTCCCGGCGCGGAGTTTGCTGGTTGATGACAAAAAGTAACCCGGCCTCAGGCCGCGGCGATGCGCTCCAGCCCGCCCATGTAGGGGCGCAGCACGGCGGGCACGCTCACCGAGCCATCCTCGTTCTGGTGGTTTTCCAGCACCGCGATGAGCGCGCGGCCCACCGCGACGCCCGAGCCGTTGAGCGTGTGCACGAAATCGGGCTTGCCCTCGGCGGTGCGGTAGCGCGCGTTCATGCGCCGGGCCTGGAAGGCGCCGGTGTTCGAGCAGGATGAGATTTCGCGGTACATCCCCTGCCCCGGCAGCCAGACTTCCAGATCGTAGGTCTTCACCGATGAGAAGCCGGTATCGCCGGCGCAGAGCAGCATGCGGCGGTAGGGCAGCTCCAGGGCTTCCAGGATGCGCTCGGCGCAGGCGGTCATGCGCTCGTGCTCGGCCTCGGACTCCTCGGGCCGGGTGATGCTGACCAGCTCCACCTTGGAGAACTGATGCTGGCGCAGCATGCCGCGCACATCGCGCCCGGCGGAGCCGGCCTCGGAACGGAAACAGGGGGTGAGCGCGGTAAGCCGCAGGGGCAGCGCGGCGCCGGGCAGGATCTCGGCGGCGGCCAGGTTGGTGAGCGAGACCTCGGCGGTGGGGATGAGCCAGCGGCCATCGGTGGTTTTGAACAGGTCGTCAGCGAATTTGGGTAGCTGGCCGGTGCCGAACATCGCGTTGCTGTTGACCAGCAGGGGCACCACGGTCTCGGTATAGCCGTGGCTGGCGGTGTGGGTGTCGAGCATGAACTGGCCCAGCGCGCGCTCCAGCCGGGCCAGGGCGCCACGCAGCACGGTGAAGCGCGCGCCGGCCAGCTTGGCGGCGCCGGCGAAATCCATCAGCCCCAGGGCCTCGCCGAGCTCGAAATGCTCCTTCGCGGGAAAGGGGAATGCGGGCTTCGCGCCCCAGTTTTTCACCTCGGCATTGTCTTTCTCATCGCGGCCTTCGGGCACGGCGGCGTCCAGCACGTTGGGGATGGCGGCGAGGGTCTCGCGGAGCAGCAGCTCCAGGCGCGGGACTTCGGCCTCCAGCGCCTCCATCTGGCCGCGCAGGGCCGCACCCTCGGCTTCCAGGGCGCTGGTTTCAGCCTTGGCGCGCTTGGCCTCGCCGATGCGCTTGGCCAGCGCGTTGCGGCTGGCCTGCAGCACCTGCAGCTGCGCCACGGCGGCGCGGCGTTCGCCATCCAGCTCGCCAAGCTCGTGCGAGAGCGGCAGAATCCCCCGCCGCGCCAGCGCCGCGTCAAACGCCGCCGGGTCCTGGGTGATCAGTTTCATGTCATGCATTTTCTGCCTCCACCGGCGCTTTTGGCTCGACCATCTTCACCGCGAACAGCGAAATCTCAAACAGGAAGACCAGCAACCCGGCCATGAGGCACTGCGAGGGCACGTCCGGCGGCGCCATGACGGCGGCCACGATGAAACATCCGACAAAGGCATAGCGCCGGTATTTCCGGAGGCCGGCGGAGGTGACGATGCCCACGCGCCCGAGCAGGGTGAGCAGCACCGGAAGCTCGAAGCTGAGGCCGAAGGCGAAGATCAGCTTCATCACCACGTTCAGATAGTCACTCACCCTGGCCAGCAGGGCGATCTGCACGTCGCCGTTGCCGCCGCTGGTCTGGAAGCTGAGGAAGAATCTCCACGCCACGGGGAAGAACACATAATAAGCCAGCGCGCCGCCCATGAAGAAGAGGATGGGGGTGACGATGAGGAAGGGCAGCATCGCCCGCTTCTCGCGCTTGTAGAGGCCCGGCGCCACGAACAGCCAGAGCTGCCCCGCGATCATGGGAAAGGACAGAAAGGCGGCGGCGAACACCGAGACCTTCACATAGGTGAAGAACGCCTCGAACAAGGCGGTGTAGATGAGCTCCGGCTTCTCGCCCCGCGCCTCCAGCGCGTGCGCCAGCGGGGCGGCCAGGAAATCATAGATCCGGGCGGAGAAATGGTAGCAGACCAGAAAGGCGGCGATGAAGGTGAGGCCCGACCAGACCAGCCGGCGGCGCAGCTCGGCCAGATGCTCGAGCAGGGGCATTTCCTTGTCGTTGATCTCGTCGCCAGTGTCCATGGCGGGTGTTTCCTGCTCAGTCACTTAAAATCCCCAGCGTTTCGTGCCTGGCGGGATGAAGGCCGGGACCGGCTTCTTGCGCGCCGCGTCAGGCGGGATGAAGGCGGGAGACTCCGGCGTATCGGGAATCACCGGCGGCGGGGTGATGAACTCGCTCTCCGGAATGTCGCCGGTGGCTTTTTTCAGCGAATCGCGCAGCTTGCCGTCAGGGTCCACCGTCTGCTCGGCGGCCGCCGTGAAGTCAAAATTGCGGAGCTTGTTCAGCTCGCTCTTCACGTCGGCCAGATTGGCCTCGCGCATCATGTCGTCCACATGGCTCTGGAACTCAGAGGCCATGCCGCGCGCCTTCTTGATCAGGCTGGTGACCGTGCGGATGGCCACAGGCAAATCCTTCGGCCCGATGGCAACCAGTGCCACCGCCATGATCAGACCAATCTCGCCCCAGGAAAATCCAAACATCGCCTGCTTGCTAGCAGAGCCTTAAGGGTTGGGCAAAGCGGCGGCGATGCGGGAGAGTCCGGCATCGCGCAAACCAAGCTGGCGCAGGTGCGCCAGGGTGTTCTCCAGATACTCCCGGCAGGTGCCCAGATCGCCTGTCGCCGCCGCGATCATGGCCGCCGTTTCCGCCACGCTCAGCTCCTTCACATAGCGCGGATGGGCGGGATTGATGACGAAGGTGAGCGCGGGAAAACACTCCTCCCCGGCCCGCAGCCGCACCCAGCGGGCATTATAGGCGCCGCCATACATTTCGCGCTGCCAGAGAATCCCCAGCTCCTGGCGCACCATGGGGGCCTGGATGCGGAACGCCACCCCCTTGCAGGCGCCGCCACGGTCCAGCCCCAGCACCAGGCCCGGGGTTTCACGCGTGCCGCGCCCCATGAACATTTTGAGACAGAATCGCCGGTGCCAGCCCCGCAGCAGCGCGGGGCGGCATTCCACATGCTCAAACGCCGGATTCCAGATGAGCGAGCCATAGCCGAACACCCATAAATCCTGGGCGGGGTCGTGGCTGGCGAGGCTGGCCTCGAGCAGCGCGTTCATCTGCGCCTCGGTGCGCTGGGGCGTATCGCCGGGGCTGAGCATCTCCTGCGACTGGCGGTAGGCCCGCAAGGTGCCGTCCAGCAGCGACTCGCGGGTGATCCTGAGGATCATGCGCCGGTTCCGGCTTCCACCGGCGCCGCCGGCGCGGGCGCGGCGCCGGAGGGGTCGATGAGCAGTTCCTCGCGCCGGGGCAGGTCGCGCAGGTCATTGAGGCCGAACTGGGCGAGAAAGGCGGGCGTGGTGCCCCACAGGGTGGGACGGCCCGGTGTCTCCCGGCGGCCCTTGGGGGTGATGAGGCCGTTTTCCAGCAGCAGGTCCAGCGTGGTCTGGGAGAGCGAGGCGCCGCGAATCTCCTCAATCTCGGTGCGGGTGACGGGCTGGTGGTAGGCGACGATGGCCAGGGTCTCCATGGCCACGCGCGGCAGGCGGCGCGGCAGCTCCACCACCTTGCGCAAGCTTGGCGCGATGTCAGGCGCGGTGCGGAACTGCCAGCCGCCCGCCGCCTGCACGAGATTGACCCCGCGCGGCGCATAATGCGCGGCCAGCGCGGCCAGCACCGCGTCCACATCGGTATCCTCGGGGAGCAGGTTGGCCAGGATGCGCGTGGTCACCGGCTGGGTGGCGGCGAAAATGGCCGCCTCGGCCAGCCGCAGCGCCTGGGTTTGGTCTGTCTCACTCATCAGCGGCCTCGCTCTCGCCCGTGTTACGCAACAGAATTGGGCCAAAAATTTGGTCCTGACGCAATTGCAAACTGCCGCCTTTGGCCATTTCCAGCCCTGCGATCAGTGTCGCGGAGATGGCGGCGCGGCGGGGAATGCCGTCTTCCAGCCCCTCGGGCAGGAATTGCTCCAGGCTCGACCAGTCCGGCAGCGAGCCGACCAGCCGGGCCAGGCGCTCCAGCGCGTTCTGCACCGAGAAATACACCATCGGCTTGGGCTTGTACTGCAATTTGGCGCCCGCGCGGCGGCGCGCGGCGAGGTAGGCGCTGAGCAGGCTGCTCATATCCAGGCGCAGGCGGCTGCGGTCTGTCTCGGTCAGCTCCTCGGGGATGCCGCGATGGAAGAAATCCCAGCCGAGCTGGGGGCGCTGGCCCATCCAGGCGGCGGCGGCGCGCACGGCCTGCAGATCCACCAGCCGGGCGGCCAGGGTTTCAGCCGCGGCCTCGGCGTCCTCCGGCTCGCCCAAAGCGGGCACCAGCAGGCGCGATTTGAGCCAGGTGAGCCAGGCGGCCATGACCAGCCAGTCCGCCGCCAGCTCCAGGCGGATTTTGCGCGCCCCCTCGATGACCGCGAGGAACTGCTCAACCAGCGCCAGGATGGAGATTTTCGCCAGATCGACCTTTTGCGCCCGCGCCAGCTCCAGCAGCAGGTCGAGCGGGCCTTCAAAACCCTCCAGTTGCAGGACGAGCGAATCAGTTTCCATGGCCCGCTCCGCTTATGCGCAGAACAATCCGCTCCGCCCAGGGCAGCAGGTGGTCCATCGCTTGCTGAAACGGGTCAAACCGCAGGCCGAACTGCGCCAGCACCAGGGGCAGGACGAATATGACCAGCAAAACCAGTATGATGCCCTGCCTCTCAAACCCCGCCAGCCAGCGCGCGGCGGGCAGCGGCAACACGCCGACGGCGATGCGCCCGCCATCCATGGGCGGCATGGGGAAGAGGTTGAACATGCCCAGGACGAGGTTGATTTCAATAAAATAAACCAAAAAATCAGCCTGTTGGCCGGTGCGGAGCAAAAAACCGCCCAGCACGGCCAGGGCGAAGTTCATGAGCGGGCCGGCGGCGGCCACCACCGCCATGAGCTGGCGCGGATGGCGCGCGCCGCGCAGCCGCAATTCCATGGGGTTGACCGGCACGGGCTTGGCCCAACCATACATGAAGGCGACATGGCCGAGCGTGGTGAGCTGGCCCACCGCCAGAATCAACGGAAACAGGATGCTGCCGAACGGGTCTATATGCTTAAGCGGGTTGAGGGTGAGCCGCCCGGCCTGCTGTGCCGTGGTGTCGCCCAGCAGGCGGGCCACGGCGCCGTGCGCCAGCTCATGCAGCACCACGGAAATGACCAGCGCGAGAATGACCTCCAGCGTGCCCGCGCTCATCCGCCCAGG
>JAKBAQ010000069.1 GCA_021808985.1 Pseudomonadota bacterium | reverse complement strand
CATCGTCACCGCATCATCCACATTGCCGCCGACCACGCTTAAGCGCTCCACCCCGCCCGCCACCACAATGGCGCAATGCGCCGGAAAACTTCCCGCCGCCGGCAAATCCGCAAAGCGCAAGCCGCTCGCCCACGCGCGCGGAAAACACACAAGGTCACCCAGGCGCGGCGCATAGCTGGCCGGATTTTCAGCGATCAGCAGCGGATTTTTCACCTCGCCCCGCGCCGCCCGGGCGGCGTAGTTTATATATTTCGCATGGTCCGGCGCGTAGGGAAACGCCGCCCCCGCCCCCGCGATGCGCATCACATACGATATGAACGCCGCCGACCACGCATAGCGCCCATCATCGGCGGCGGGAAACACCAGGCCCCGCGCATCATGCTTGCCGGTATAGGCGGCGTCATGGGTGCCGGCATTCATCCCCTCCCACCAATATTCACCCACCCGCTCCCACAGGCCCGGCTGGCGCTCGGCCATGGTGGCGGGGGTCTTGTGGTAGCCGGCCCCGCCGGAATCATCCACACGGCCGCCCCAGAGCCGCCATTCATCCATCGCCACGGCCACCGCATCGGCGCGCGAGAATGTCTCATAAGGCACCTGCGCGAAGCGCGGCGCGTGCGCATCCGGCGCCACGCATCCCGCCAGCGCCAGCAGCGCGATGCAGGATCTACGCAAGATCCCTGAACATTTCGCGCAGCGCGAACTCATTGGCCTCGCACAGCCCGCGTTCGGTTATCAGCCCCGAGACCAGCCGCGCCGGCGTCACGTCAAACGCCGGGTTCGCCGCCGGGCTGTCCTTGGGCACCACGCGGATCGTCGTGATCGACCCATCAAGCGCCCGCCCGGTCATCGTCGTCACCTCCGAGGCCGCGCGTTCCTCGATCGGAATATCAGCCAGCCCATCGCTGATCGTCCAGTCGATGGTGGAAGAGGGCAGGGCGACCCAAAACGGTACACCATTGTCACGCGCCGCCAGCGCCTTCAGGTAGGTGCCTATCTTGTTGGCCACATCGCCCGCGCGCGTCACCCGGTCGGTGCCCACAATCACCAGGTCCACATCTCCGCGCTGCATCATATGCCCACCCGCATTGTCGGCGATCACGGTGTGGTTCACACCATGTTTGCCAAGCTCCCAGGCGGTCAGCGAGGCACCCTGGTTGCGCGGCCGCGTCTCCTCCACCCACACATGCACATCAATGCCCGCATCATGCGCCATATATATCGGCGCCAACGCCGTGCCCCAGTCCACCGTGGCAATCCACCCGGCATTGCAATGGGTGAGCACATTCACCCGCCGCCCGCCCGCCGCGCGGGCTGCAATCAGCGGCAGCCCGTGCTTGCCGATGGCCTCATTCGTCGCCGCATCCTCATCGCAAATCGCCGCCGCCTCGCCATAGGCCGCCGCCGCGCGCGCGGCGGGGCTCAGCGGCTGCAGCACCTGCTGCATGCGCGCCAGCGCCCAGCGCAGATTAATCGCGGTCGGCCGCGTCGCACCCAGCACGGCGATGGCATTGGCAAGGCTCGCATCCGATGCATCAGCCCGCATCGCCAGCGCCACGCCATAAGCGGCGGAAGCGCCGATCAGCGGCGCCCCGCGCACCAGCATGGCCTTGATCGCATGCGCAACCCCCTCCATCGTGGTCAGCCGCGCCAGGTCGATCGCCCAAGGCAGCTTGGTCTGGTCGATAATGCGGACCGACCAGCGGTCAGTGTCATCCACCCATATCGAACGGAAGGGCGTGCCATCTATTTTCATCGTATCCTGTCCTAAAGCTTCTGGTGCAGTGCGCAGACCAAGGTGAATAACCGCCGCGCGGTCGGAAAATCAATCACCACCTTGCCCTCGAGCCGCTTGATCATGAGTTCCGCGCCCTCGTTATGCAGCCCGCGCCGTCCCATATCGATCGCCTGCACCCGCGCCTCGCGCCCCTCGGCGATGGCGCTGGCATAGCTGTCGAGCAGCATCTGATAATCCTTGATCAGCATCTTGAACGGCCCCATCGCGAGCATCACCGCGATCACCGGCGCATCCTGCGCGTCGCGTATGTCGAAAACCAGCCTTCCTTCCTGGATCGAAAGATGCAGAATGCTCTGCAGCCCGGGATGCGCGGCGGGATGGAATTCATTTTCCGCCTGCAAATCGGCGACCGCCTGCTCCCGGTCGGCTTCCTGCAACGCCGAGATCCGGTGCAGCGGCCCACCCTCCAATATGACCCGCGTCAAATGTCCCGTTGCCTCATCCATTGGGAACCTCCCGCTTCATACCGAGCTTCAGCAAAATGCCGATCACCGCGCCCTTCGCCATGCGCAAGGCGCCCATGCATATCAGCGCCAGCAGCGCGAGCAGCACGCCCGCCATAAAAATGCCCGGATGATAATAGCCTTTATAAAAAAATACGACAAACAAGGCGAGCACATGCAGCACCACCAGCATGGCGATATAAGGCGGCGCATCGTCCGATGGCATGTCTCCCAGGGGCGCCGCGCAGTTCAGGCAGCGCGCATGCACCTTGAGATAACCATCGAATATAGGCGCCATGCCGCAATTCGGGCAGCGGCCCAAAACGCCGCGGCCAATGGTGGTGGGCCAGTCGGCCGCCCCCCATGCGGGTTTGGCGCGCGTTCCCTCGGGCGGCCAGCGGTCAAAATCCGGGCGATGGTCTTGCGGTTTGTCCATGCGCCGCATTAGCCACCGCATTGCGCCCAAGTTCAAGCGGCTGGCCGCCACGCGGGCGGCATCGCATCGCGGGCGTGGTTTTCAGGCAACGCTCCCCGCCGCGCCACGGAGAAAAAATCTCCCCCGGCGCTTGCGTCCCGCCCCGTCATTTTGTTTTTCTTAAGCAATATGTTTTGTTCTGCCCAACCCTCAAAACATGTGTGCGATTCATTCCGGCGCGTTTTTTTGCCACTGAAGATGAAAAAAATGCGCGAAACCGGCGGTTTCATGCTGCTTTTTGTTGACAGCGCGTTGCGACGAGCGGAATAGCGATTCTTGCGTGCGTCGCGCGATTCGCGCCGCAACCGAGTCAACTTCGCATCGGTCAAGAGGCCCCGCACGCGAAACAGGAGAAACGGTCGTTGACCGTGATGAGAGACGATCCAGTGCCGGACGCCAAAGAACCGAACTTCATCCACCTTGATCAAGGAGCAGATCCCGTGACCATCGAAGACACCACCGAAACCATGCGTGCCCAGCCGCTGGCTGTGAAGGCCGCCGCCAAGAAGACCGCCGCGAAAAAACCCGCCGCCAAAAAGCCGGCGGCGAAGAAGCCGGCGGCCAAAAAAGCCGCGGTGAAAAAGCCGGCCGTTAAAAAAGCCGTAGCCAAGAAGGCGGACCCCAAGAAGGCCGCCGCGAAGAAGCCGGCCGCCAAAAAAGCCGCCGCCGTGAAGAAGCCCGCCGCGCCCAAGAAGGCCGCCGCCGCGAAGAAGGCTGCCGCGCCCAAGAAGGCCGCTCCCGCCGCGAAAAAAGCCGCAGCACCCAAGAAGGCCGTCGCCGCGAAGAAGCCGGCCGTCAAAAAAGCCGCCGCCGTGAAGAAGCCCGCCGCCGCGCCGAAGAAAGCCGCCGCCGCGAAGAAGCCGGCCGCGCCCAAGAAGGCCGCTCCCGCCGCGAAAAAAGCCGCAGCGCCCAAGAAGGCCGCTCCCGCCGCGAAAAAAGCCGCAGCACCCAAGAAGGCCGCTCCCGCCGTGAAAAAACCTGCCGCCAAAAAAGCCGCCGCGCCGAAGGCCGAGGTGAAGAAGCCCGCCGCCCGCAAGCCGCGTAAAGTCAAGGCGGCTGTCATGCCCGAGCCGATGATGCCCGAGCCCGCCATCGTCGATGTGGTCAGCGTCGAGTCGATCGAGAGCTGAGCCTTAATAAGATTTTCCTGAACCGGAAATGCGGGGGCCCAGGCTCCCGCATTTTTTTATGCCCGCCTCAGCTCGCGAGCCAGTCGTCAATCAGCCGCCGCGCGATGGAATCCTGCGGCGGCAAATCAAACCCCAGCGCCTTCCGGTTGGCGATATCAGCGCGGCTGAACCATCGCGCATCGCGCATCTCGGCTTCCTCCAGCACAATCTCCTCGCTCAGCGCCTCGGCGTAGTAGCCCAGCATCAGCGAGGCGGGAAACGGCCATGGCTGGCTGGAATGATACGCCACCTCCCCAACCCGCACGCCCACTTCCTCAAACACCTCCCGCCGCACCGCATCCTCCAGGCTCTCGCCCGGCTCCACGAAACCGGCGAGGGTGGAATAAAAATTCCGCTCGATGGGAAATTTGTGCGACTGCCCAAGCAGCAGCTCTTCCCCGCGCACCACGAGCATGATCACAGCCGGGTCGCTGCGCGGAAAATTCTCCGCCCCGCATTGCGTGCACAGCAGCACCCAGCCGCCGCGCACGGGCGCCATGGCGCCGCCGCAGGCCGGGCAGAATTTATGCGTGGCCCGCCAGTGCAGCATCCCGCGCGCGGTGGCCAGAATCGCCGCGTCATCCGTGGGCAGCAGCGCGGTCAGGCCGCGCAGGTCTGCAAACGCCCCATCCTCCTCCGCCAGCGCCGCGCGCGGGTCCGCATGGGCGGAGAGGTCCACGGCGAAAATCGGCGTCTCGTCCTGCAGGCCCAGAAACACCCACGGCGCCTCCTGGTCGGGAATATCCCGCAGCACCGCCTGGGGCATATCCTCCCCCCGTATCAGCGCCTTGCCCTTCCAGAACACGGCGCACCGGCTGGCCTGGTGGCGGCGCATGGCGTGCATCACGGCCTCATCCGCGCGCAAATGCCCGGCCCGGTCCAGCCTGCCGCCGCTATATGTATTGGGTCTGCCAGGTATGATATGCCGCATGTCCCAAGCTTGGCAGCACATGCCGGGCGAGGCAACCTTGCGTCCGCGCGCGGAAGAGGTGATAACGCCCCCGGGAGGTCGGCGGCGGACATGAGCCTCGCCAACCCGGTCAGGGCCGGAAGGCAGCAGCCGCAACGAGTTTCCTCATGGGTCGTTGTCCGGCCTCCCACCTCCCTTTCGTAGAAGGTTCTCTGCCGCGCATGGGTTTGTTCGAAGATGACACGGCGCCCCCCGCTTTCTCCGGCCCCTCGCTGTTCGGCGACGAGCCTGAACCCCCCGCCAAAGCCGCCGCCTACCGTGTGCTGGCCCGCAAATACCGGCCCACCACCTTCGACGACCTGATCGGCCAGGAGGCGCTGGTGCGCACCCTGCGCAACGCCTTCGCCATGAACCGCATCGCCCACGCCTTCATGCTCACCGGGGTGCGCGGGGTCGGCAAAACCACCACCGCGCGCATTCTCGCCCGCGCGCTCAACTGCACCGGGCCAGATGGCGCCGGCGGCCCCACGCCCGACCCCTGCGGCCAGTGCGAAAACTGCATCGCCATCCTGGCTGACCGTCACCCCGACGTGGTGGAGATGGACGCCGCCTCCAACACCGGCGTTGATGATGTGCGTGAAATCATCGAGGCGACGCGCTTCCGCCCGCTCTCCGCGCGCACCAAGGTGTTCATCATCGACGAAGTGCACATGCTCTCCAAGCAGGCCTTCAACGCCCTGCTCAAAACCCTGGAGGAGCCGCCCCCGCACATCAAATTCGTGCTGGCCACCACTGAAATCCGCAAGGTGCCGATCACCGTGCTCTCGCGCTGCCAGCGGTTTGACCTGCGGCGTGTCGCGGTGAGCGAGCTTGCCGCGCATTTCACCCGCATCGCCCAGCAGGAGGCGGTGGCCATCTCCCCCGGCGCCATCGAACACATCGCCCGCGCGGCGGACGGCTCGGTGCGCGACGGTCTCTCCCTGCTTGACCAGGCCATCGCCCGCGGCAGCGAGGACGCCGCCGAGATCACCGCCGCCATGGTGGCCGAGATGCTGGGCCTGGCCGATCGTTCCTACGTGTTCGACCTGATGGATGCCCTGGTCGCCGGCGACGCCGCCAAGGCGCTCGAAATCGCCGACGGCGCCTATGCCCGCGGCGCCGATCTCGGCGTCCTCCTGGCTGACCTGCTGGGCCTCACCCACCTGCTCACCCGGATGAAATCCGTCCCCGCCCTGGCCGCCAGCGCCACCCTGCCAGAGGCCGAGCGCACCCGCGGCGCGGCGCTGGCGGGTGTCTTGAGCATCCCCTTCCTCGGCCGCATGTGGCAGATGCTGCTCAAGGGCGTGCAGGAGGTCGAAGCCGCGCCCGACCGCCGCGCGGCGGCGGAGATGATCCTCATCCGCCTCTGCCACGTGGCTGACATGCCGCCCCCCGGCGAACTGCTCAAGCGCATCACCGATGGCGCCGTCGCCGCCCAGGGCGTCCCCGCGCCGGAGCCATCGGGCGGCGGCAGCCGGGCGGTGGCCAACGGCGCGCCCGCGCTCATCCAGCCCGCCCCGCGCGCCATCACCTTCCACGATGTCGTGGCCCTGGCGGAAGCCAAACGCGACGTGACCCTCTTCGCCCATCTGCGCCAGTCGGTGCATCTGGTGCGCTTCGCCCCGCCGGTCATCGAGCTGCGCCTGGAGCCCCACGCCCCGCGCGACCTGGCGGGCAAGCTGGCGGCGCTGCTCGAGGCCGAGACCCACCGGCGCTGGACCATCGCCCTCTCCAACGCCCCCGGCGCGCCGACGATCGACCAGGCCGAGGGCAAGGCCGAGCATGATGCGATGCACTCAGCGCTCACCCATCCGCTGGTCCAAGCCATCCTGGCCGCATTTCCCGGCGCGCGGGTCGAAAAACTGCATGCCGGGCAAGCCGCGGCAGAGCCGGAAATACCGGCGGATTGGGCGGCCCTGGCGCCACCGGATGAATTTTATGAAGGAGATGACGAATGAAGAATATCGCCGGGCTGATGAAACAGGCGCAGCAGATGCAGCAGAAAATGGCCGACATGCAGGCCAGGCTGGACGCCACCGAGGTCGAGGGCGTGGCCGGCGCCGGCCTCGTGCGGGTCACGCTCACCGGCAAGGGCGCGCTCAAGAAGGTGAAGGTCGACCCCAAGCTCGCCGACCCGGCGGAGACCGAAATGCTCGAGGATCTGATCGTCGCCGCCCATGCCGACGCCAAGAGCAAGCTGGACGAGCTGACCGAATCCGAAATGAAGAACGCCACCGGCGGGCTCAGCCTGCCGCCGGGTCTCAAGCTGCCGTTTTAATGGGCGGCCCCGAGCTTGAACGGCTGATCAACCACTTCGCCCGCCTGCCGGGGCTCGGCCCCCGCAGCGCGCGGCGCATTGTGCTGAAACTGCTACGCGAGCGCGAAACCCGCCTGCTCCCGCTGGCGCAGGCGCTGGAGGCGGCGGCTTCCAGCGTGCGCACATGCACCCAGTGCGGCAACCTCGATTCCTGCGACCCCTGCACCATCTGCGCGAGCCCCTCGCGCGAGCGTCGCATCTGCGTGGTGGAGAGCGTGGCCGACCTGTGGGCGCTGGAACGGGCGATGATCTATAACGGGCTCTACCACGTCCTCGGCGGCTCGCTCTCCGCCCTGGCCGGGCGCGGCCCGCAAGATCTGGCAATCCCCGCATTGCTCGCGCGGCTGGAGCGCGCCCCCCCGGAAGAAATCATCCTCGCCATGCCCGCCACCGTCGACGGCGCGGCCACCGGCCACTACCTCGCTGAAAAACTGAAGCGTTTCGCCATCCCCATTTCGCGTCTGGCGCAAGGTGTGCCGATGGGCGGCGCGCTGGAGGCGCTGGACGAAGGCACCCTCGCCACCGCGCTGCGCGCGCGCCGGCTGGCCTAACGAGTGTACGCGCCTGTTTCAACCATTTTCCCTTATAACAAATTGAAATTATTGAAAATTTTTGCGGGGTTTGGGGCGCTTTTTATAAAAAGCGCCCCAAGATTCTGGCCCTTTTTTGTAAAAAAGGGCCAGACCCCAAAAAACTTTTGAGAATTATCCTCAATGTTTTGCAGAGGCGGTTAAGACAATCCCTAAAACACCCCAGCCGCCGCGCGGGGCTTTACAAAGCCCGCGGCCAGGCCAATCTTGCCAGTCAGCACGGGGCCCGCAATCTCATCCGCCGTCCGCCCCGGCTTCAGGAGTTCGGAGTTGATTGATCCCTTTGGCCGCCGCGTTTCCTACCTGCGCCTCTCCGTAACTGACCGTTGTGACCTTCGCTGCACCTACTGCATGGCCGAGGACACTGAATTCCTCCCCAAGGCCGATGTACTCGGCCTGGAAGAGCTGGCCCGGCTGAGCGCCGTCTTCATCGGCCTTGGCGTGCGCAAGCTGCGGCTCACCGGCGGCGAGCCCCTGGTCCGGCGCGACATCATGCGCCTCATCGGCGCGCTCGGCGCGCATGTCGCATCCGGCCAGCTCGAGGAGCTGACCCTGACCACCAACGGCACCCAGCTCAGCCATCATGCCCAGGGCCTGGCCCAGGCCGGCATCCGGCGCATCAACGTCTCGCTCGACAGTCTGGACCCCGCCTTGTTCCACCAGATCACCCGCCGGGGCGAGCTTGCCCCCGTGCTGGCCGGCATCCGCGCCGCCAAGGCCGCCGGCCTCGCCGTCAAAATCAACACCGTGGTCATGGGCGGCGTCAACGACCAGGAAATTGACCGTCTGATCGCCTGGTGCGGCGAGGAAGGGCACGATCTCTCGCTCATCGAGGCCATGCCCCTCGGCGCATTCAGCACCGGCCCGGCCTTCCAGCCCCTGCCGCTCAGCGTCCTGCGCGGCCGCCTGGCCCAGCGCTGGAGCTTCGCGGCCACTGACTATAGCAGCGGCGGCCCGGCCCGCTATGTCAACATCCTCCAAACCGGGCGGCGCCTCGGCTTCATCACCCCGCTCAGCCACGGTTTCTGCGAGAGCTGCAACCGCGTGCGGGTCAGCTGCACCGGCCGGCTGTTCCTCTGCCTGGGGCATGAAACCGGCACAGACCTGCGCCAGCCCCTGCGCGCCTCGGCCAGCGACGAGCCGCTGCGTGAGGCCATCCGCCAGGCCATCGGCCACAAGCCCGAGGGGCATGATTTCGTGGCCCGCCGCGCCAACCGCCAACCCCTGGCCCGCACGATGAACCACACCGGCGGATAAAGCCTCAGCCCAGCGGCCTGTTGCGCTCCCACCAGGCCCACAACGCCGCCGGCTCCGGCGGCAGCAGCTCGCACATCCCCCCGGTAAAGCGCAGCCAGGCCTCAACCCGGTTCACCGAGACGCTCGTGAGCACCGGCAGCCCGGCCGCCATCGCCTGCAGCATCTCATCGGCCAGCCCGCCGCCCTCGGCCTCCAGCGTGCCGAATTTATTCACCACGATCAGCGCGCTCTCCCGCCCGATAGCCCGCCGCAGCACGGCGGAAGCCGCCGCCACGGCCGAAGGATCAACCGCGCAAGTCCCCGCGCACGCCGTGCTGAGCATGATCGCGAAGCGCTCGCCGCTGTTCAAATCGGCGAGGGTTATATCCTCCGGCGCATCCCCGGCGCTTTTGCTGCCCTGCTGCACCAGCCCGGCAACCTCCACCCCGTTGGCCCGCTGCCGGGCGGCGAAGTCCGCCAGCAGCGCATGCGCGGCATGGCGGTGCGGCAACACCACGGCCCCCGCTTGCGGCGTCCGCCGCGCCAGCATGGCGGCGGCTTCCTCATGCTCGGCGGGGGTGTTCACATTGTAAAACGGGTCCAGCGGCTCATCGGGCCACTCCACGCTCACCGCGCCGCAGCGTTCGGCCCACAGGCCCATTTTCCGCTGCCCTTCCGCATGCACAAACCGCCGCAGCGGCGCGCGCAGGCTGGTCGCCCACAACCCCGCCACCATATGCCGCCGCCCGCCCGAAGCCGCCACAGCCGCCAGCTGTCCGCCGCAAACCCCATGGCCAAGGCGTATCAGCAGGTCGGGCGGCAAAAACGGCGTATCGGTGGGCGCGCTCAGCAGCCAGGGCAGGCCAAGCTCTGCCGCCCAGTCCAGCCCCGCCAGCAGCCCGGCCAGGGGTCCGCCATCCTCCAGCCCGTCGGGCAGCACGGGCAGCGCCAGGTCGGCAAAGCGCCGCGCATCGCCATTGGCGTTCAGCGCCAGGGCGCTCACCTGCGGGCGCAGCCGCGCGGCCAGCCGGGTCAGCATGTCCTGCCCGCCAATCACCAGCCGCCCCTTATCGCCGCCGCCCATCCGCACCGCCCGCCCGCCGGCCAGTATCACCCCCCCCGCATCCGGCGGCGAGGCCAGAAACCCGTTCACGCGAAGGCCGGCGCGAACGGGTCGGCGGGATAAAAATCCACCAGGCTGCCCGCTTCCAGGCTGCCCGCCGCCGCCTCGCGCACGGCCCAGCCGTTCATCCCCAGCATCGGCTGTATCCGGAACGATTCTTGCCCCGTCAGAATGCTCACCGCCGCCGTCCCGTCAGCCCCTATGGAAAGTCTTGCCTTCAGGAAAACCCGCAAGCCCGGCGTCCCCTTGTAAGCCCCCGCCAGACGCGCCCGCAGCGGCTGCTCCGGCCCCAGCCCCCAGGCCGCGCGCAGCAGCGGGGTGATGAAAAACCGGAACCCCACGGCGGCCGAGGCCGGGTTGCCCGGCAGGCCGAAAAACGGAATCCGCTTCTCCAGCATGGCGAACAGCACCGGCTTGCCCGGCCTGATGGCGACGCGGTGGAACAATATCTCCGCCCCCAGCGCCTCCAGCGCGGCGGGCACGAAGTCGAAATCCCCTTTTGAAACCGCCCCGCTCGAAACGATGATCTGCCCCGCCCGCGCCCGCGCGATAATCCCCTCCACCGCGGTGCTGAAAGCATCCCGCCTGTCGGGCACAATCCCGCCATACGCCGCCTGCGCCCCGGCCTCGCGCAGCGCGCCCACCAGATAAGGCGCGTTGGAGTTATAGATGATCGTCTCCCCCGGCGTCGCCCCCGCTTGCCCCGGCGCCACGTCGCGCACCTCATTGCCCGTCGCCAGCACACACACATGCGGGCGCTGATACACCGGCACAGACCCCACCCCCAGCGCCGCCAGCGCCATCACATGCCGCGATGTCAGCCGGGTCGCCTCGCCCGTCAGCACATCCCCGGGCCGGAAATCCTCGCCCATGCCCCGGATGTTCGCCCCCGGCGCGGCGGCGCTCCTCAGCGTTATGGCGCTCACCGCCCCGCTGGCATCACGCGTGGGCGTCACCTCCTCGATGGCGTAAACCGCCTCGCTCCCCGCCGGCACCATGGCCCCGGTCATCACCTGCACCGCATGTCCGCCGCTCAGCCGGGCAGGGGGCTCGCCCGCCGCCGTCACCCCGCTCACCGGCAGCACCACCGGCGTCTCCGGCGACGCCCCGCGGCAATCCGCGAGCCGCACGGCAAACCCATCCATGGCCGAATTATCAAACGATGGCACCGCGAACCCGGCCCGCAGCGTGCCGGCGCTCATCCGCCCCAGCGCCTCGGCCAGCGGCACCGTCTCGGCCGCGAGGCGCGGCCCCCGGCTGTGGAGCAGATCAAGAGCCTGGCTGTGGGAGATCATGTTTCTTTCCGGTAAAAGGCGTGAAATAAATAACCGGTGCCGCGC
>JAKBAQ010000068.1 GCA_021808985.1 Pseudomonadota bacterium | reverse complement strand
GCAGGGTGACGAAGGGGGTATCCAGCCCCTCGGTGCCCTGGAAGGTCTGCCAGGTGCGGATCCAGGAGAAGATCCTGCCCTTCAGATCCACGGAAAACCAGTCAATCTCCTCACTGCCGCATGCGCTGCAGCGGCTTACCGCCGGCCAGTGCCATTGCTGGCAGCCACGGCAGCGCGGCAGGCGCAGCGCGCCCTGCGCCAGCGCCTCCCAATAGGGCGTATCGGCACCCTTGGTGAAATGTGATACGGTTGTGGACATGGTGTCTCCCTTGTCGCGGACGCTTGCGTGGCGCCCATTCACGAATTACATTAATCAACTAATTATAATATGTCCATCACTACGGAGAAAATCTCATGATCGAGCTTTATCACTGCCCATCCGCCCGTTCATTCCGCTGCCTGTGGGCGCTTGAGCATCTGCGCCTGCCTTATGAGCTGAAGCTGATGGCGTTTCCACCGCGCGCCAGCATGCCGGAGTATCTGCGCATCAACCCGCTGGGCACGGTGCCGGCCTTGCGCGACGGCGGCACGCTGATCATCGAATCAGCGGCCGCGCTGCAATATCTGGCGGCGAAATACGGCCCCGCCCTGGCGCTCACGCCGGAGGAGCCGGATTATGGCGCCTTCCTCAACTGGACGCATTATGGTGAAACCTCGCTGACCGTGCCGCTGGCGCTGATCGTGCGCTACAAGCTGGGGCCGGAGAAACTGCCCCAGGCGGTGACGGATTATACCGAAAATTTCGCCGCCAGGCTGGCGCTGGTGGAGACGGCGCTGGACGGACGCGAATATCTGGCCGGCGAGCGCTTCACCATCGCCGATATTTCGGTGCATTACGCGCTGGATCTGGCGGAGTTCCTGGGCCTGGGCGGCCAGTTTGGCCCCAACGTGGCGGCCTATGCGGCGCGGCTGCGGGAGATGGAGAGCTACGCCGCCACCCGCCGGGCGCAGAAAGTGCCGCGCCCGGCATGATCAGGCGGGTGTTTCGCGCCCGCCGCTGTGCACCCGGGCGCATGAGGTCATCGGCAAGCCGTATCGCCAAACCGCTTGGGGGATGCCCCCCGAGCGGCGGGCCCAAAATCGCCGCCCGGTTCAGGCTTTGCCGATAAGCTTGAAGAGACGATCAAGATCAGCCGCGGACAGGCTCCAGTCATTTTTATGCCAAAGTCCGTCCGGGGCGGCCCCGTAGGCTCTGTGGCAATTCATGACCGTGGCGCCACGCGTGTCGATCGGGGCGGCGGGGGCTTTATCAAAGGCGGCCGCCTTGCTCTTCACCGAGTCGCCAAAGGATCCGGTTGGTCCCTTGAGGGCGCTCAAAGGACGGTCCATCGCATCAAAAAAGCGCAGGGCGATGCCCTTGAGGCTCGGGCGTTTCTTGCGCGCTTCCTGAAATTGCGCCCATTCCAGCGCGCACCATTGGCTGTCCAGATATGACGGCGTGATCACCATGATCATGGTGTGGGCCTCGCTCATGGCCTTGGTATAGCTCTCGTTCCATCCGTCATAGCTTGCGCCGATGGGAAAATAGCCCTGGGACTGGAAAATATCGCGCCTGTCAGGCGCGATATGGGTGACCCCTTTGAGCTTAACATGCGCGTCGGGCATTTCAGAATGGTGGATCATCTTGTGGGCGCGCGAGGCCACGCAATCCATGTAGACATTGTTGGGCCCGTAATATTGGAAATGCTTATTCAGCTTCACGCGCAGCCAGTAGGCGAAATTGGCGCCGTGGTCGGCCATCGCGAAACTCAGGATAATGCGTGTTTCATTGGTCGTAATCGGGTTGAGATTATTCATGAAACACACTCTCCTGCCTGCTGCTGCGCCGACGATAGGATGGGCGAAAAATCGATACAAGAGCGGACTTAAAATCCGGCCTCGGTGGCGGGGCCGGGCGGCGCGCTTAAATGCCCATAATTTAATTTGAGCGCGGGGCGGAATCGTCTACGCTGGCGTGAGCAATCCTCCTTAATTTGCCTTTTGGATCCGGAGAACAGCATGGCCGCACGGAGCATTCTATTCGCCATCGCAGGTGGCATCGGCCTGGCCCTGAGCCTTGATCCCGCCGCGCGGGCGGCCACGACGGCGAAGCCGCCGCACGCCATACGGCTGGAAAACACGAAGCTGGGCGAGGTTTACGAGACCGCCGCGGGCATGACGGTCTATGAGTTCAAGATAGATGTCCCGCATAGCCACAAATCAGCCTGCAATGGCGAATGCGCCACGCTCTGGCCGCCCGTTGCGGCGCCGGCCGGCTTCAAGCCAAGGGGGGCATGGGGAATGGCAAGCCGCACGGGCGGCGAAACGCAGCTGACTTATCAAGGCTACCCGCTTTATACGTGGATAAAAGACAAAAAACCGGGTGATATCACCGGCCAGGGCGTGAGGGGCATCTGGCGGGTTGCCAAGCCGGGGCAGGCGCAGGTCTCATGGGCCGCGAATCCCTGAGCGCCAGATGCCCCCGCCACGGATATGAGCGCATGAGGAACACCATGAACCGCACCAAAACCGCCCTGCTCGGCACATTATTCTGCGCCTTTCTGGTTGCCGGGCTGCCCCGGGCCGGCGCGGCCCAGACGGCCTCTGCGGATAAGGGCGCTTTGCCCCCCTCCCCGGCCCAATTATGGCGGCAGATCAGGTCGCTTCAGCACTCCCAATCCATGATGCCAATGACCCATGCGTTCCAGCCAGGCTCGCGCATGGTGGATGTTTATACCACCGATCTGAGCAACCAGGCGGCCAGCGCGGCCATTACGGCCGCCGGATCGATACCGGACGTCACCCGCTACCCCAATGGCAGCCTGCTGGTTAAGGAAAATTACAATGCGAAGCGCCAGCTCACCGGCGTGACCGCGATGCTGAAACTGGCCTTCTATGACGCCGCCAACCGCAACTGGGTGATGGCCGCCTATTCGCCCGTTGGCAAAGAGGTTGCCTTCGGCCAGGTGGCAAGCTGCGATGCGTGCCATACCATGGTCAGCAAATCGGATTTTGTCTTCGCCCCGCCGCCGGTTCAGCTGCTGCCCGCGGCGGTGTGGAAGGCGTTTTTCCCGAAACAGGCCATGTCACCGGCCTATCTTGCCTTGCTCGCGAAATATCCTGACGCGGTTGTGAAATAGCCACCCCCTCCCGCGCGCGGGCTGATGAATAACCGTTATCACGCGGCCAGGCGATGACTATATAGCCGGCACCTTAAACTGGGAGCGTGAAATGACTGAAAACCGCAGAGAGACCTTCCGGCTTGGCGAGCGGACCATCCGGCGGATGGGGTATGGCGCCATGCAGCTTGCCGGCCCTGGCGTATTCGGCCCGCCCAAGGACCATGCCACCGCGCTCGCCGTGCTGCGCGAGGCCGTGGCCAGCGGTGTCAACCATATAGATACGAGCGATTTTTATGGGCCGCATGTCACCAACCGGTTGATCCGCGAGGCGCTCTTTCCGTATGCGGACGATCTGGTGATCGTGACCAAGGTGGGCGCGGTGCGCGGGGCGGATGCATCATGGAACCCGGCGCAGAGCCCGGCCGAGTTGACACAGGCGGTGCATGACAATTTGCGTAATCTGGGGGTTGATGCGCTTGAAATCGTCAATCTGCGGGTGATGGGCCGTGTCCATGAGCCGAGCGAGGGGTCCATCGCGGCGCAGTTCAGCGCGCTCGCCGCACTTCAGCGCCAGGGGCTGATCCGGCATTTGGGGTTGAGCAATGTCACCACGGCACAGATTGCGGAAGCAAGCGCCATTGCGCCCGTGGTTTGCGTGCAGAACAATTATAACGTGATCCACCGGGATGATGACACGCTGATAGACCAGCTCGCGGCGCGGAACATCGCCTATGTGCCGTTTTTCCCGCTCGGCGGATTTACGCCGCTGCAATCCTCCACCTTGTCGCATGTGGCGGCGCGCGTTGGCGCTACGGCGCGGCAGGTTGCGCTCGCCTGGCTGCTGCAACGCTCACCCAATATACTGCTGATCCCCGGCACATCGTCACTCGGGCATTTGCGGGAGAATCTGGCGGCGGCCGAACTCACGCTGCCGGAGCCGGCTCTATCCGCGCTGGAGGCGATCAGGACCGAGGCGGGCAACCCGCCGCCGGCCCGGCATGATTAAGCCAGGCCGCCCGAAATGGCGAGTTTAATGTGAGCAATCACTCGGATCAAATGCAACCAGGACGTCACGGAATGAGGTAAGGAATATGGATCAGGGTTTTGTGAACACCGGTATTGATTTCAGCATGAACGATCCTGGAATCGTACCGAGCGAGCGGCTGCTGCCATTGCTGGACGCGCTGCGCCAAGCCGCGCCGGTTTATTGGAGCAAGATCAACCAATGCTGGCAGATTACCGGCTATGATGCCGTGAGCCCTGCTTATAACGATGTGCGTTTCTCCAATAATCGCCAATCCTCCTTCGCCTGGCGTTCGATTCCGCCCGAGCAGTGGGAAGAAAAAATCCCCAACCTGCTGCGCTATACACAATCATGGATTGTGAATGTGGACGGCCCGCACCACCAGCGTTTGCGCGCGGTGGGAACGAAGGCGCTGAACCGGCGTTTCGTCGATTCACTGACCCCGCGCATCCAGGAGATCTCAACCGAACTCACGGAGAAGGCCATCCGGCTTGGCACCGTCGATTTTTATAACGACATCGCCTATTACCTGCCCGCCACCGTGGTGCTGTTGCTGCTGGGCATTCCACTGGAGCATCTGGAAAAGGTGCGCGAATGGAGCCGCGCCATCACCTCGGCGCTGGTGGCTCCCTTCTCGCCACCTGAATTGCTGATCGCCTGCGACAAGGCGCTCGGCGAGATCAATGATCTGATGCGCGTCGAGATCGCCAAGCGCAAGCAAGAGCCGCAGAATGACCTGCTGACCCAGCTTGTCCACCTGGCTGACGACAGCAACAAAACACTGAGTGAGGACGAGATTTTCGGCCTCGCGCACATTCTGCTGACCGCGGGGCATGACACCACGGTGAACACGCTGACCCTCGGGCTTGATGCGTTCGCCAAAAACCCCGAACAGGCCAAGCTGTTTTTGGAAGGCGCGGTTGACCCGCTGACCGCGATGCAGGAAGTGTCGCGGTTTACCGCCATGTCCACCTGCCAGCCGCGCGTGGTTGGCGAGGATTTTGAGTTTGGCGGCCAGCCGCTGAAGAAAGGCGACGTGGCGTTTTTGTGGATCGCCTCGGGCAACCATGACCCGGCGAAATTCCCCAATCCCGGCGCGTTTGACATCACGCGCCCGAATCTCGGCGATGTGCTGACCTTCGGGCCGGGGCTGCATCATTGCCTCGGACATTATATCGCGCGCGTGGAGCTGGCGGTTTTCTTCAAGATCTTCCTCGCGCGCGTCACGAAGATCGAAATCCTCGACGAACCGCTGGATTGGGCGCACATGCTCATCTTCCGCACTGTCAGGCATCTCAACGTGCGGCTGACGGCTTAAGCGGTTGGCGGGGGCGCGTGAGCATGATCACCGCCTCCCCTGCTTCTCCCATTTTTTCACCAGCCTCTCGCGCCTCAGGCGTGAGAGGCGCTGGATCCAGAAAATACCGTCCAACTGGTCGATTTCGTGCTGCAGGCAGACGGCGAGCAAGCCATCCGCTTCCTCCACCGCCGCCGCGCCATTGATATCCTGATAGCTCACACGCACGCGGGCTGGCCGCTCGAGCGTCTCGATGGCCCCTGGCATGGAGACGCTGCCTTCCTCGTGAGATGCAAGCTCGGCGGATCGCCAGATGAACTGAGGATTGACATACAGGCGCACCTCTCCCGGCGTTAGTTCAAGCACGGTAATACGCCAGAATTCGCCTATATGCGGCGCGGTGATGCCAATGCCCGGCGCCGCGCGCATGGTGTCGAGAAGGTCTTCGGACAAGGCTTGCAAAGCCTCATCGAAAACACTGACAGGCGCCGCGGGCTGCCGCAGACGGGGATCGGGGAATCTCAGTATGTCACGAATGGCCATTGCGCTGTATCTAGCCCGAAGCCGGGCCCATAGGCGAGGCGGCAATATTCGATAATCACGATCATGCGCGTGCTTGATTGGAATTTCAGGGTGGCAGTTGGCTGTGCCGTCTCTAAAATGAGGAATGGGAGCTTTACCTAAAACCGGAAACGATTTTCGACCGGCAAGTGGAGGCACTCTTCGCCAGGCATGAGCAACAGCGATTTGGCGTAATCCGTATACTGTTTGGCGTAATCCGTATAGGATATCTGGTTGGATCTGAATTTCAGCCCGCTTATTTACACAACTGACTAAACCATACCCCGCCATGCGCCCAACGTGGAATATTCCAAATTCAAAGGAATTGAGATGCTGACCCCCCGCCGCCCGGACATCGCTTTTCAGCAAGGCGTCACCCCCATTCTGTGGTCGAAGGATCGTGAGTTCGCGCAATATTTAAATGGCGTGTCCGTCATCATCACGCCGGTTGAGCATCTGCTCAACAATGTCGCCAACGAGATCCGCGCCCAACATTGTGACGGCAACCCCGCGCTCAAAGAAGAGTTGGAGCTGTTTATCAGGCAGGAGAGCAATCATACACTTTACCATAACCGGTTCAACAAGCTGTTGCTGGATGCCGGCTATGAGATTAAGCCAGTCATAGCTGCGGTAACAGGTGAGCTGAAGGCATTGCGCGACAAAAAATCATTGGCTTTTTGCGCCGCCTACTGCGCGGGGTTTGAGAATACGGCGACCTTCGTGGCGAAATATGTATACGAGCAATGCGACCAATATTTCGAGGGTGCTGAACCTTCGGGAGCCAATTTGTGGCTTTGGCATATTTCGGAGGAATTTGAACACCGGACATCCTGCCATGAGGCTTTCAACGCGGTTTCCGGCAGCTACTTTCTGCGCCTCGCTGGTTTTTTCTACAGTTTTTGGCACATCAACTATTGTTTCTGGCGCGGTGCTTCGGTCTTATTGAAAAAAGATCGCGCCGCCATGGCGCCATCCCGGCGCTGGGCCTCACGCCTGCATCAGGCGCGTAACATGACTCGGCAACTTGCCTGGACTTTGCCGCGCATGTTGCCCCTGCTCTCACCCGGCTTTGACCCCGGCAAAATGCCCGTGCCCGCGCGCATTCAGGCGGCTCTGGATTTTTTCAAGACGACCGATCCCATCAACGAGCCGTTTACAGCCGTATATCGCTTCGTGCCAGAGTCGTTTCCGCACGCTCCAATCCGGCAAAAATAAAATAGATGCGGATATTCACGCCATCGATGGCGGTATCAATGATACAGGCAGGCCAGTGTATTTTCCACAGTAAGGCGGCTATATATGCTCTATGACATGGCAAAAGATCACTCCCAAAGCTGACTTATGCCTGCTGACGGCCGCCCAACAGATTTCACCAATATTCAACTTGCCTCCAATTTCAGAAAAACCAGCATGAAACAACCAAGGTTACAAAGGATTCGCAATTTCTGCATTGCCCTTGGTAAACGAGGTGTCACCATTCCCGCGCCGCTGGCCACGATGATCGAGGTTGCATCGGTGGATGACAAGGACATTCTCGTCGCCAGCTATGTCTCGATGCTGCGCCTCGTCGCGGAGGCCGCGCCAGCGGATTTTGCCGTTGCCTTCGGGGCTGAGCGCCGGCTTGCGGAATGGGGCATTGTTGGGCATGCGATATTGAGTTGCGGCACATTGCGCCGCGCGTTTGAAATCTGGCTTAAATTCGCCGACGTTGCCGGTGATCCTTTACGATATCGCTGGGAAATCAGGGATGATATCTGGCGGGTTATATTCATGCCGGTTCATGCGCACGGCACCAAACTGGCACGATTCTGCGCCGAGGAGTTCGCCAGTTCATTTCTGCGATTCGCTCATGAGACCACGAAGTTCGATGGAAAAACCGCGGTAACGCGGTTCATGCACCGGGCCAATGAAGGAGTCGACTATGGCGCTTTTATTCCTGGCGACATCCAATTCTCAAGTGACACAAACGCCCTGACCCTGCCCGCCGCCATATTGGACATGCCGATCTTGTCACGTGACGATGAGCTGCTTAACCTGCTCGTTGAACATCTGGCGATTAAACGCCCGGATGGCGGCCTAGACGGCGCGGCTTATCAGCTGCGGCAGGTTTTGATCTCTTCCACGGAAAATGATTATAAATTGAATGCCACCGCCGCGGCTCTTGGCCTCAGTCCGCGTACGCTGAATCGAAAACTGACGAATGAGGGAACAAGCTTTACCCGGGTTCTTGGAGAATTTCGCAATGATTACGCGAAAGCTCTGCTGCGGGAAACCAGCCTGGGACCAAAGCAGATCGCGCATATACTCGGATTTAAAAATGATCAAAGTTTGCGCCGGGCTTTTTTGCAATGGAACAACGTGCCCATGGGGGCTTGGCGAAACGCCCATGGAAAAATCAGTGGGCTCTAATTTTATCGGCGTCACTGTCTTGGTTATGCACATCTTCTCAATCAGCCAGGAAATTCATTCCTGTCCGGGAATTGAAAAATCTTTTGCTTTTCCTGAAACGTCGGTTGGATTAATGATGATCCATAAATTTTAAAACAGAGGGAAATAATGTCTCTTCTCGATCAGAAAATAAGTGCCTGGGGCGGGCCGTTTTGCGCGCTTACCTTTGGAGGCGGATTGCTGCTGGCGGGCTTCGTGCCGCCGCCGCCGCCAACGCTGGACGCCTCGCATGTGGCGGCATTATACCAGGCGAATGCGGGCATGATCCGAATCGGCATGATCCTGGGCTTGTTCGGAATCGCGGGCTATATGAGCCTGGTTGGCGTCATTTCGGTGCAGCTCTCGCGCATCCAAGGTATCAGCCGGCTGGCGCCCTATCTGCAACTCGGCGCGGGCGCGATCGGTGTGCTGACCGTCATGTTCCCCACCATGATTTTCGCAATAGCCGCCTTCCGCCCGGAGCGTGATCCGGCGTTGACGCAACTGCTCAACGATGTCGGCTGGCTGATCATTATTCCAGCCTTCCCGACCTTCATCGTGCAGTTTGGCGGCTTTGCGGCCGGCGTGCTGCAGGACAACAGCGCCACACCGGTATTTCCGCGCTGGAGCGGATTCTTTAACATCTGGATGGCTGTATTGTTCGTCCCTGGCGGTTTTTCATTCTGCTTCCTAACCGGGCCTTTCGCGTGGAATGGGCTGTTCGCCTACTGGGTTGCGGCGGGAGCTTTCTTCGTATGGCTTCTGGTGATGAGCTGGCTGACCCTGCGGGCGATCGCGCAGGAAGAACGCGGCCTGAAAATGGCCGACCGCCAGGCTGGGCTTACCGTTTCGCAACCGGGCATAAAGGCTTGATAAAAATGATCACATTTTCGTGATGCCATCTCCAGCCTAACCGCGCGCCCGGCGCCCCACCCCCTCCCTACCGCCGCGCGCCGGGCCGGCTAATCGGTAAAACCACCATAAAGAGCAGGAGAAAACGCCAACCCCGGCTTTGAAACCGGCGGCCGCCGGCAGTAATTTTGCCGGAAACAACCTGAGATGCTGCCGCCATGTCCGCCACAAATCCTGCTGCAAACACGCTTCGCCTGCCGGTGCTCATCGGGGCGCTGGGGGTGGTTTATGGCGATATCGGCACCAGCCCGCTCTACGCCCTGCAAACCTGCCTGGGCTACTTCAACGCCCACAGCCTGGCGCGCGCCGATATTTTCGGCCTGCTGTCGCTGATATTCTGGGCGCTGATCATCACCGTCACGCTCAAATACGTGACCTTCGTGATGCGCGCCGACAATAATGGCGAGGGCGGCGTATTGGCGCTCGCCGCACTGGCCCAGGGCGCGGCCAGCGGGCGGGCGCGGGCGGCGCTCGGGTTGATCGGCATTCTCGGCGCCGGACTGTTTTTTGGCGACGGCACGATCACCCCTGCCATCTCTGTGCTCTCGGCGGTTTCGGGCTTGCAGGTGGTGTGGCCGGCTTTGTCAAACAACCTGGTCGAAGCCGCCTCGCTGGTGGTGGTCATCGGGCTGTTCATGGTGCAACGGCGCGGCACGGGCGCGGTGGGCGGCGCGTTCGGCCCGGTGATGGTGGTGTGGTTTCTGGCGATCGGCGCGCTCGGCCTCACCCATATCATAACCGACCCTGGCGTGCTGGCGGGGATCAATCCCCTCTATGGCCTGTCCTTCATGGCGCGGCATGAATTCGCGGCCTTTGTCATCCTCGGCGCGGTCGTGCTGGCGGTAACCGGCGCCGAGGCGCTCTATGCCGATATGGGGCATTTCGGCCGCAAGCCGATCCGCGCCACCTGGACCTGGTTCGTCCTGCCCGCGCTGACCCTTAATTATTTCGGCCAGGGTGCCGTGGTGCTGGCCAACCCCGCCGCCGCCGCCAATCCGTTCTTCATGTCCGCGCCGGCTGTTTTGCAGATTCCGCTGGTCATTCTCTCCACCCTGGCCACCATCATCGCCAGCCAGGCGGTCATCTCCGGCGCCTATTCCATGGGGCGGCAATGCGTTCAGCTCGGGCTGCTGCCGCGCATGGAGGTACGCCACACCTCCATCACCGCCGAAGGACAGATTTATATGCCGCAGGTCAACCTGCTGCTCGCCCTTGGCGTCGCGGCGCTGATCCTGACCTTCCATACCAGCAACAACCTTGCCTGGGCCTATGGCATCGCGGTCACCGGCACATTCGTGTGCACCAATATTCTGGCGATGTTCGTCTACCGCAAGGTGTTCAACTGGCCGGCGCCCGTCACGGTTTTGGTGTTCGGCGGCTTTCTCGTCGTCGATCTGGCCTTCTTCGGCGCCAATCTGCTCAAATTCTTCCAGGGCGGCTGGGTGCCGCTCGGCATGGGGCTGCTGGTCGCCGCGCTGATGACCACCTGGCAGAGGGGGCGTGCGTTCATTTACACGCGCTGGGCGCAGGATGCCATGTCGCTCAGCCTGTTCATCAACCGCCTGCCCCATTCGCATGTGCTGCGCTGCGCTGGCACCGCCGTGTTCATGACCGGAAATCCCGACTATGTGCCCGGCGCGCTGCTGCACAACCTCAAGCACAACAAGGTGCTGCATGAGCGGGTGCTGTTCGTCACCGTCCGCACGCTCGATATTCCCTATGCCACGCCCAGGCAGCGGGCCACGCTCACGGAGGCGGCGCCGGGCATATATCAGGTGAGGCTCAATTTCGGCTTCATGGAAAGCCCGGATGTGCCGCGCACGCTTGAAACGCTTCCCGGCTTGGCGTTCGACCCGATGAGCACCAGCTATTTTTTCGGGCGGGAGAGTTATGTGCTGACCACCGTGCCAAAGCTTGGCTTCCTCCGCCGCCGGCTGTTTCTGGGCATGGCGCGCAACGCCATCCCGGCCACCGAATTCTTCCAGATCCCATCTGACCGTGTCGTCGAACTGGGCGTGAGCATCGCCATCTGACCCCGTTGAGCGGCCTTGCCTTGGGCCTGTTCCTGGCACCATAAACTGGCATGCCCATTCAGCATGATGCTCCGGAGCCGCAGGAGCCCGGCCCGGCGGCGTTGCACCGGGCCGCCGGGCCGGGCGAAAACA
>JAKBAQ010000067.1 GCA_021808985.1 Pseudomonadota bacterium | reverse complement strand
GCTCGTCCACATTCTCCAGGCCGATCTGGAAGCGCGCCATCCTGCCCTCGAAGCTCCCGGTTCCCTCGCTGCGCCTGATGGTCCCCGTCGTCGGCAGCACCAGGCTCTCATACCCACCCCAGCTCGCGCCGATGCCGAACAGTTGCAGCGCATCGATCATCGCCACAATCGCCTCGGCGGTATAAGCGGGTTGGAACACCACGCCGAACAAGCCGCAGGCGCCGGAGAAATCGCGCTTGAAGAACTCATGCCCCGGGCAGCCGGGCAGGGCGGGGTGCAGCACGCGCGCCACCTCTGGCCGGGCGGCGAACCAGTGCGCCACCCGCAGCCCCGCCGCCTCCTGCGCCTTCAGGCGCACATGCAGCGTGCGCAGCCCGCGCAGCGCCAGCCAGCAATCATCCGGCGAGGCATAGGAGCCAAGCTCCAGCGCGCCCAGGCGCAGCCACCGCCAGTCCTCATCGCTGTTCACGCTCACCGCGCCCAGAATAATGTCCGAATGCCCGCCCGCATATTTCGTCAGCGCCTGAATGGAGACATCCACCCCATGCGTGAATGGCTGAAAATGATGCAGGCCCCAGGTATTGTCCAAAAACACCTTGGCCCCGGCGGCGTGCGCCACGCGCGCCAGCATCGGAATATCCTGCACCTCGAAAGTGTGGCTGCCCGGGCTTTCGGTGAAGAGCACGCGCGTGTTGGGCCGCAGCATTGCCCGCGCCGCCGCCTCGTCCACCATCGGGTCGTAATAGCTGGTGCTCACCCCGTAGCGCTGGAGCACCCGCTCGCAAAAGGTGCGGGTCGGGCCGTAGACGGAATCGGGCACCAATATATGGTCGCCGGCATTCAGGTAGGCCAGCAGCGGCACGGTTATGGCCGCCAGCCCCGAGCCCACCACCTGGCAATGCGTCCCGCCCTCTATCCGCGCGATCATGCTCTCCAGCGCAAAATGCGTCTCATTGCCGCACAGGCCGTAAATATCCACCGGCTCCAGCACGTGCTGGCCGGTCTCCAGCTTGGTTGCCATGTCGGGGTAGAGCACGGTCGAGCCGCGCACCAGCTTCGGGTTCACGAACCCGTAGGAGCGTGTCGGGTTGCGTCCGCCATGCACCAGCGCGGTTTCAATCTTCTTTGTCATTCAAACCTCTATGGGCGTGTCGTCCCGCGCGCCCCATTCTGACCATGAGCCATCATAAAGCGCGCCTTCCGGCAGCCCCGCAACCACCAGCCCCAGGGTGAGCACGGCGGCCGTGATGCCCGAGCCGCAACTGGTGATAACCTCGCGCCCCGGCGCCACCCCGGCGGCGGCGAAAATCTCGCGCAGCCGGGCAGGCGGCGGCATGTAGCCATTTTCCAGCAAGGCGGCGAGGGGGAGCGATTTCGCGCCCGGAATATGCCCGCCGCGCATGCCCGGGCGCGGCTCGGGCACCGAGGCGTCAAAACGCCCGGCGGGGCGCGCATCCAGCACCAGGGCCGCGCGGGTCTCCAGGTTGCGCCGCATGTCATCCAGCCCGCGCACCATCTGGCCACGGTAGATGGCGTTGAAATCGCCCATCACCGCCCCGGCCGGCTCACCGGCCTCCACGCCAAAGCCCGCCGCCACCCAGCCGGGCAGCCCGCCATCCAGCACTGAAACCTTGTCATGCCCGAACACGCGCAGCATCCACCACAGCCGCGCGGCCGAAAACAGCCCGCGCTGGTCATACACCACCACATGGTCCGCGTCGCTCACACCCAGCCCCGCCATGGCGGCGGCAAAGGCGGGGGGTGAGGGCAGCATGTGCGCCAGCGTGGTGGCATGGTCGCAGACATCATCCAGATCAAAAAACCGCGCGCCGGGAATATTCGCGCTCACAAACAGCGCGCGCGCATCCTTGCCCTCATTGGGCAGGTAATAGCTCGCATCCAGCACCTTCGCGCCGCGCCCGGCCAGCGCCTCGTTCAGCCATGCCGCCGTAACCAGCGGCGGCATCAGCCGCGCGCGGCGGCGATGAGCGCGCGCACCCGCTCAGCGGCGGCAGCCCCCTTCACCGCCTCGCGCCACGCCACCTCGGCGACACGCTGATGCGCCGCCACGGCATCCTCCGCGCCGGTGATCATCGCGACACCTGACTGCAGGCCCGGCGCCGCATCGGCCGGAAACGGGTTGATCGCCAGCGTCGCCCGCTCGCGCGAGCGCAGCAGCGTGAACGGCCCGTTCGGCTCCCCATGGGCCATCAGCCCAAGCTGCAGCCCAATCGGCTCGCTCTCCATCAGATTGGCGATCTGCTCCATCTCGCGCGCGGCGGTCTCGCGCGCCGCCTGGCGCAGCCGCTCGCTCACCACCATGTTGCCGGCAATGCCCTCGGTCAGGAATTTCTCCACCGAGGCGGGCGGCAGAATCCCGATGATCGAGGGCTTGCGCGCCGCATACATGCGCTTGCGCGCCACCATCACGCTTGAGAGCTGCTCGGCGGAGGCGCGGGCAACCGTGCGCTCGGCGCCCTGCAGCTCGGCCTGTTCCTCGAACATCTGCGACAGGGTGGAATCATACTGGTCGGAGGAGATCAGGTAGCAAATCGGCCCGAAGACCTGCAAAATCTGGTCGGATGTCTCCTCGATCTGCCGGATCCGCTCCATATAGCCAACCGGCTTGGCGTAATACTCAACCCCGATGCCCAAAAGGGTCAGCGGCGAGATTTTCAAAAGCTCGGCCAGACGGTTCACGGTGTCGAGCTTGATCACCTCGCCCTTTTCATAACGGTACAGCGCGGCCCGCGAGACCCCCAGCCGGGCGGAAATCTCCTCCGCCTTCAACCCTGATTCCATCCGGTAGGCGCGTAATTGCTGGCCGATCTCGTTGAAGCGCATCTTGGTCTCCCTTGTTCCAGCAATCCGTTTCTCGCGCGCGGCAAGATCCGCTCATCCCAATGCGAGATGAAATGAAAATGACACTAGAGTCACTAATACATGAAATGTCGAAAAATACAAAAAATATTAGCCTTCATGAGAATTTTGTAACGGCCCAACAATGCCCGCCGCTTGGTCCGGGAGGAATTTTCGTGCATCAACGCGGGCATGAAATCTGAACGAATTTTGCTGCTCGTGCTGGCGGTGGCCCTGGGCTTGGGCTGCTTTCTGATTCTTCTGCCCTTTCTGCCGGCCATGCTCTGGGCGGCCATTCTGGTGTACTGCCTCTGGCCGGTCTATGCAGCATTCAACCGGCACGTCCGCCCCGCCGTCTCGGCCTTTCTCATCACTTTCACGGTAGCGGGGATCGTGCTGGTCCCCCTGGTGCATCTGGCCCTCGTCGTCGCCAAGGAGGCGCGCGCCGGCCGCAGCTGGCTGCAGGATGTCATTCTCAACGGCCTGCCGCCCGCGCCGGCGTTTTTGGCGAAAATTCCGCTGCTGGGCGGTCTGCTGGCTGATTTCTGGAACAGCTCGGCCGACGACCTGGGCGGCGCCGCGGCTTCCATGCAGCCGGTTCTGGGCTCGGTGGCGCATTCGGGCTTCCGGCTGCTCAGCGAGATCGCCCACGGCCTCATCGGCACGGTGGTGGCGCTCTTCATCGCCTATTTCTTTTTTCTCACCGGCGAGCAGATCATCGCGCGCATCCGGCTGCTGCTGGTGCGCATCATCAATGAGAGCCGGGTGGCGCATCTGTTTGATCTGGTCGCCGGCACGGTGCGCGGCGTGGTGTTCGGCATTCTCGGCACCGCGGCGATGCAGGGCATTCTATACGCCATCGGCTTTGAGATCGCGCACGCCCCGCAGGCCTTGTTGCTCGCCAGCCTCGCCGGATTGGTCTCGATCGTCCCCGCCGGCGCGGTGATCGTCTATGTGCCGCTCTGCCTGTATCTGATGGCGCAGGGCCACCCGGTCATAGCGCTCATGCTGGCGGCGTATTGTTTCGTGGTCGTGGGCGGCGCGGATTCAATCGTCAGGCCATGGCTGATCTCCAAGGGCGCGTCGCTGCCCTATGCGCTGACCCTGCTCGGCGTGCTCGGCGGCGCGATCGCCTTCGGCGCGCTGGGCATTTTCCTGGGGCCGGTGCTGCTGGCGCTGGGGCTGGCCGTGGCGGAGGAATTCGCCGGACAATCACGCGGCGCGTGGCGGCAGTCTTGAGGGGAAATTAGGCAAAAATTAACTAATTTGTGGTGTGCTGAAACAATGGATCAGCAAATTTCGCTCCAGAACACCATCACCCTGGCAAAACCAAACGCCCTGGCAAAACCAAACGCCCTGGCAAAACAAAACACGCTGGCAAAACATCGCGCGGCTGAAACGCGCGGCCGCGTGGCCGAGGATGAGGTGGCGCAATATTGGCGGCGCAAGGGGTTCGGTGTTCTGGCGCAACGGCTGCGCACTGGCGCCGGAGAGATCGACCTCGTGGTGGCCAATGCGCAGGCGCTGGTGTTCGTTGAGGTGAAAGCCCGCAAAACCCTGGCGGAGGCGGCTTATGCCGTCACGCCCTGGCAGCAGGCGCGGCTGCTGGGCGCCGCCAGCCTGGCCCTGGCGATGCACGAGGATTGGGAGCGGCCATGCACCCGTTTTGACGTGGCGCTGGTCCATCCGGGCGGCGTCTCCCACATCGAGGATGCGATCCGCTATAACTGATCGCTAAGAGATTATTTCAACCGTCTGTGCAAAAACATTAAGGATAATTCTCAAAAGTTTTTTGGGGCCTGGCCCTTTTTTTTCAAAAAAGGGCCAGAATCTTAAACTCAGCGCGCGAAGGCGGCGAGCAGGCGGGCATGCGCGCGGGTGCCGCGGTGGAAGCAGGCCAGTTCGAATTTTTCATTCGGGGAATGGATGCAGTCATCATCCAGGCCGAAGCCGGCGAGCAGGGTTTCCAATCCCAGATGGGTCTTGAAGGCTTCCACCACCGGGATGGACGCGCCGCAGCCGGCCAGGGCGGCGGGTTTGCCGAACTCGGCGGCCAGGGCATCGCGTGCGGCGCGCATGAAGGGGGCGTCTAGATCCATGGCGAAGCCCGGCGCGGCGCCGAAATGCGTGAAGGTGGCGGTGGCGTCGGGAGGCAGGCGCGAGGTGACGAAGGTTTCAAAATTCTTCACGATTTGCGCCGGATTCTGGCCGGGGACGAGTCGGAAGGTGAGCTTGGCCGTGGCCTTGGCGGGGATGACGGTTTTGGTGCCCTCGCCCTGATAGCCGCCAAAAATGCCGTTGATGTCGGCGGTGGGGCGCGCCCAGAGCTGGGCCAGGGGGTGCTGGTCCTGCTCGCCAGCGGGGGTGTGCAGGCCCACACCACCCAGGAATTCACGCGGGTTGAAGCCGAGCTGCGCCCAGGAGGCGAGCAGGGCGTCGGGCACCGGGGCGATGCCATCGTAAAAGCCGGGGATCTGGATGCGGCCGGTGGAGTCGTGCAGCTCGCCCAGGATGCGGGTGAGCGCGTTGATGGGGTTGAGCGCGATGCCGCCGAACAGGCCGGAATGCAGGTCTCGCGATGGGCCATTGAGGGTGACCTCCACGGCGGCCAGGCCGCGCAGCGAGGTGGTGATGGCGGGGGTGTTGAAATCCCACATATTGGTGTCGGCGACCAGGACGAAATCAGCCTTCAGGTTTTCGCGCTCCTTGGTGAGAAGCTCGGCCAGCGAGGGGCTGCCGCATTCCTCCTCGCCTTCCAGCAGGATGGTCAGGCGCACGGGGAGCTTGCCGGTCATGGTCAGGTGCGCGCGGCAAGCCTCGAAAAAGCTGACAACCTGGCCCTTGTCGTCCACCGCGCCGCGGGCGACGATGCGCTTGCCGCGCGGGCCGTCGACCAGCTGGGGGTCGAACGGGTCGGAGTGCCAGAGGTTCAGCGGGTCGGGGGGTTGAACGTCATAATGGCCATAAAAAAGCACATGCGGGGCGTTGGGGCCGGCGGCGTGGTGGGTGGCGATGACGCCGGGCAGGCCGGTGGTCTCCGACAGACGCGCGGCGAAGCCCATTTCGGCCAGCGTGTCGCGCGCCCATTCGGCGGCCTTGCGGCAATCGGCGGCATGGGCGGGCTGGGCGCTGATGCTGGGGATGCGCAGCAGGGTGAACAGGCGCTGCAGCGAGGTTTCGAGCGTGGCGTCGATGTGGGAGAGAATCTGTTTCATGCGGCTATTTGGGGGGTGGGGGAGGAAAAGATCAATGCGGCTTGATTTGCGGCGGAAACTCGCCGAAGAGCGCGGGTATGAGCGAACTTTTGTTGCATAATACCCGGACGCGGGCCAAGGAAATTTTCAGGCCGATCGATGCGGCCAATGTGCGCGCGTATTTGTGCGGGCCGACGGTGTATGACCGGGCGCATATCGGCAATGCGCGCAATGTGGTGATTTTCGACGTGCTGATCCGGCTGTTGCGGCGGCTGTATCCGAAGGTGACGTATGTCCGCAACATCACGGACATTGACGACAAGATAAACACCCGGGCGCGTGAGCGGGGGTTGAGCATCGCGCAGGTGACCGAGGGGCCGATCCGCTATTATCATGAGGATATGGGGGCGCTGTATGCGCTGCCGCCCGATATCGAGCCGCGGGCGACGGAGCATCTGGGCGAGATTATCGGGATCATCGAGCGGCTGATCGCCAACGGCCATGCCTATGAGGCGCAGGGGCATGTGCTCTTCGCGGTGGCGTCGGATGCGGATTATGGCAAGTTTTCAGGACGCTCACCGGAGGATCTGATCGCCGGGGCGCGGGTGGATGTGGCGCCCTATAAGCGCGATCCGGGGGATTTCGTGCTGTGGAAGCCATCGACGCCGGATTTGCCGGGGTGGCCAAGCCCGTGGGGGCGCGGCCGGCCGGGCTGGCATATTGAGTGCTCGGCGATGTCCTGGAAGCATCTGGGCGAGAATTTCGATATTCACGGCGGCGGGGATGATCTGATCTTCCCGCATCATGAGAACGAGATCGCGCAGTCCTGCTGCGCGTTTCCGGGATCGCGTTTCGCCAATGTGTGGGTGCATAACCGCATGCTGCTGGTGAACGGCGAGAAGATGAGCAAATCGCTGGGCAATTTCCTGGTGCTGCACGATGTGTTGCGCAGCGCCCCGGGTGAGGCGGTGCGGTATCTGCTGATGCGCACGCACTACCGCGCGACGCTGGATTTTTCGCAGGCCGGGCTGGTGGAGGCCAAGCGCGAGCTGGACCGGTTCTACCGGGCGCTGGCGGCGCATGAAGGGGTGCTGGCGGCGGATGCGGTGCCGCCAGGCGTGCTGGAGCCGCTGCTGGATGATTTGAACACGCCCGGCGCGCTGGCGGGGCTGCATGGCCTCGCCGATGCGGGGCTGGCGGGAGATGCGGCGGCGGCGGCTGGGTTGCTGGCGGCGGGGCGGGTGCTGGGGCTGTTCAACATGGCGCCGGAGACGTGGTTTCAGGGCGATGGCGATGCGGCGAAGATCGAGGCGTTGATCGCCGAGCGCAAGGCGGCGCGGGGGGCGAAAAATTTCGCGCGGGCGGATGAGATACGCAAGCAGCTTGAGGCTGAAGGGATTATTTTGGAGGACGGGCCGCAGGGCACGCTCTGGCGCCGCAAATGACCGGGCGGGATGGCGGGGCGGAGCTGACGCCGATCGAGCCGTCGCCGGTCGTGATTCTGGTGCGCCCGCAAATGGCGGAGAATATCGGCTCGGTGGCGCGGGCCATGGGCAATGGCGGGTTGTTTCATCTGCGCCTGGTGGCGCCGCGCGATGGCTGGCCGCAGGCGCGGGCCTGGCGGACAGGGGCGGGCGCGCACCGGATATTGGACTCAGCCGTGGTGTTTGGCAGCGTGGCCGAGGCGGTGGGGGATTTGCACCGGGTGTTCGCAACCTGCCCGCGGCCACGCCATATCATAAAGCCCGTGCTCACGGCGCGCGGCGGGGCGGCGGAGGTTGCGGCCATCGGCCAGCGGGGGTTGCGTTGCGGCGTGCTGTTCGGCCCGGAGCGGGCGGGGCTGGACAATGACGATATTGCCTGCGCGGACAGCCTGATCCGCTATGATCTGAATCCGGCTTTCATGTCGCTCAATCTGGCGCAGGCGGTGATGGTGTTCGGCTATGAATGGTGGCTGGCGCGCCAGGGTGAGATGCCGGCGCGGGCGTTGCAGACCAATGAGACGGTGCTGGCGACGAAGGGGGATCTTGACCATTTCATGACGCATCTGATCCGCGAGTGCGATGAGGCCGGATTTTTGAAAAATGAGCAGAAGCGGCCAGGGATGGTGCGGAATTTGCGGCACTTTTTCACGCGCGGCGAGATTACGCGGCAGGAGCTGAACACGCTGCATGGGGTGGTGAGCGAGCTGGTGCGGGGGCGCAAGCTGCGGCCGCGCTGAGCGGGGCTCCACGTGGAGCGTTTGTGAGGAACGCTTTACAAATTACTGTTAATGCGGCTTAATTTTTTTCTTGCACCCCAATTTGAGCGGGTTTGTGCCGGAAATGGAATGAATTGACCGGTGGCATCATGCCGGGCGGGCCGGCATGATGCTGGTTGGGCGGGATTAGTCAGCCGCCAGGGCCATTTGCTTGCGGGCGAGGGACTGGGCGACATAGCTCTCCACCGCGCCGGCGATTTTTTCGGCCTGGTTGGCGAAAACGTGATCGGCGCCCTCGAAGACGCGGTAGTCGATCGATACGCCTTTTTGCAGGTTGAGCTTGTCAACCAGTTTGCGGACCGAGATTTCGGGCACCATTTCATCGGAATCGCCGTGGATCATCAGGCCGCTGCACGGGCAGGGGGCGAGGAAGCCGAAATCATAATGGGCGGCGGGCGGGGCGACGGAGACCCAGCCGGAGACCTCTGGCCGGCGCATGAGCAGCTGCATGCCGACGAAGGCGCCGAAGGAGTAGCCGGAGATCCACAGACCGCCATGGCCGGGGTTGAGGGCCTGCATCCAGTCCAGCGCGGCGGCGGCATCGTTGATTTCGCCCATGCCGCCGTCAAACTTGCTCTGGCTGCGGCCGACGCCGCGGAAGTTGAAGCGCATGACGGAAAAGCCCAGGCGCTGGAACACCTGATACATGGAATAGGTGATACGGTTGTTCATGGTGCCGCCATGCAGCGGGTGCGGGTGCAGCACGAGCGCCAGCGGGGCGCCGCGCTCCTTGGCATGGTGGTAACGTCCTTCCAGGCGGCCTTCCGGCCCGGCAAACATCACTTCAGGCATTCTCTAACTCGTCTTTCATAATGACCGTGTAACTGTAAAACTTCGCTGGGAATATTTCCCGGCTCCGGATCGTCGTCCGTCTATCCGAATGTTGACCTAAGGGGTCCGGATACCTAAGTGCTCCTCAAGGCTTTGGGTGGCGTGACAGACGGATTACCGTTTGGGTTTCCCCTCAGGTCTGCTAATATAGACTGCTTATGGTCAGATAATCCACGGAAATTCGCATGGCCCTTATGTTTTTAACGGAGACGGTTCGGGCTTACAGGGAACGCGACCCGGCGGCGCGGTCGAATCTCGAGGTTTTGCTCTGCTATCCTGGGTTGCACGCAACCGGGATACACCGGCTTTCCAACTTCTTCTGGCGGCATGGATTTTACACCACCGGGCGGTTTGTATCGCATATCGGCCGGTTTTTGACGGGAATCGAGATCCATCCGGGCGCGCAGCTGGGAAGGCGGTTCATCATCGACCATGGCATGGGCGTGGTGATCGGCGAGACGGCGGTGGTGGGGGATGATGTGTATATCTACCATCAGGTGACGCTGGGGGGCACCAGCTCGGAGCATATCAAGCGGCATCCGACCGTGGGGAATAATGTGATCATCGGCGCGGGGGCGAAGGTGCTGGGCGCGATCGAGATTGGCGAGGGGGCGCGCATTGGCGCCAATGCCGTGGTGGTGGCGCCGGTGCCGGCGGGGACGACCGTGGTGGGCATACCGGCGCGGCCAGTGGAGCGCGAGGCGGCCAAGCCGCGCTTCGACGCGTACGGCACGCCGTGCGATCCGTGCCTGGACCCGCTGCTGCATGAGGTTGACCTGCTGCGCCGGGAGCTGACCGAGCTGGAGCACCGGCTCGCCGGCATGGTGGGCGACAGAATAAGTTAAGCCGGTGATGTATCTGGATGCCAATGCGACGGAGCCGCTGCGGCCCGAGGCAAAGGCGGCGGCGGTGGCGGCGATGGGGCTGGGCAACCCGGCCTCGGTGCATGGCGCGGGGCGGGCGGCGCGCAAAATTCTGGAAGATGCCCGCGAGGCGGTGGCGCGCTGCCTGCGCGCCAAGCCGGGGGACGTGATTTTCTGCTCCGGCGCCAGCGAGGCGAACGCGCTGGCGGTGCATGCGCTGGGGGAGGGCCGGGCGGTGCTGTACGGCGCCACGGAGCATGACTGCGTGCGCGCGGCGGCGCCGGGGGGCGGGGTGATACCGGTTTTGCCCGATGGCACGGTGGATTTGGACGCGCTGGAGGGCTTGCTGGCCGGGCAGCCGGGGGCGCTGGTGTGCCTGATGGCGGCGAACAATGAGACCGGCGTGCGCCATGACATGGCGGCGGCGGCGGCGCTTTGCGCGCGGCACGGGGCGCTGCTGCATGTGGATGCGGTGCAGGCGGCGGGGCGCTGCCGGGAGGATTGGCTGGGCATGGGGGCGGCGAGTGTCGCCATTTCCGGCCACAAGGTGGGCGGGCCGATGGGCGCCGGGGCGCTGGTGGTGAGTGCCGGACGCGAGATTAAGCCGGATTTGCACGGCGGCGGGCAGGAGCTGGGGCGGCGCGGCGGGACGCCGGCGCTGCCCTCCATAGCGGGCATGGCGGCAGCGCTGGAAGGTGGCTATGAGGCGGCGCGGATTGCGGGGTATCGTGATGAAATTGAAGCATTTTGCCTGCGGCTTGGGGCGGTGGCGATGGGCGCTGGCGCGCCCCGGCTGGCGAACACCACCTGCCTGGCGCTGCCGGGGGTGAAGGCGCAGACGCAGCTGATTGCGCTGGATATGGCCGGTTTCGCGGTTTCCGCCGGGTCCGCTTGTTCATCGGGCAAGGTGGCGCAAAGCCATGTGCTGCAGGCGATGGGGGCTGGCGCGCTGGCGGGGCAGGCGGTCAGGGTTTCGCTGCCGTGGAATGTGGAGGCGCCGGTGGTGGCGGCGTTCTGTGTTGCATATGAGGCCATGGCAAAGCGCGCCTTGCATGGGCAGGCGCGTTGCGCTTGAAGGGCGCTGGGTTTTCTGAGGGTTTCTTGATGCCAAAAATGACGTTTATTGAGCGTAACGGGATTGCGCGCGAGGTTGAGGCGCCGGTTGGGCTTTCGGTGCTGGAGGTGGCGCACAAGCATGGGGTGGATATTGAGGGCGCGTGCGAGGGCTCGCTCGCCTGCTCGACCTGCCATGTGATCGTGGACCCGGCCTGGGCGGACAAGCTGAAGAAGGCGAGCGAGGATGAGGAGGACATGCTGGACCTGGCGTTCGGGCTGGAGAAGACCTCGCGCCTGGGCTGCCAGATCGTGATCTCGGAGGCGCTGGACGGGCTGGTGGTGAAGCTGCCATCGGCCACGAGAAACGCGGCGGGATAGGCACGGCATGCGGGTCGTTGTCGCCATGTCAGGCGGGGTGGACAGCTCGGTGGTGGCCGGGCTGATGGCGCGCGCCGGGCATGAGGTGATCGGCGTGACGCTGCAGCTCTATGACCATGGGGCAGATCGG
>JAKBAQ010000066.1 GCA_021808985.1 Pseudomonadota bacterium | reverse complement strand
TCAACATGAATGTGAATGGCGGGCAGGTCTCGCTGAATGGCACGCTCACCCCCCGGCTCAACGCGCGGCTGGATGCAACCAGCCTGCCCGCCAGCCTGGCCAGCCTCTTGCTGCCAGGCACGCAAGCCGCCGGCACGCTCTCGGCCAGCGCCGCCCTCAGCGGCAGCCTGGCCGCTCCCGCGGGCCAGCTCACCCTCAGCGGGCAAAACATCAGACTCCCTTCCGGCCCGGCGGCGTCCTTGCCGGCGGCGTCCTTCAGCGCCGCCGCCACGCTGGCGGGCCAGAACGCCCGCGTGCGTGCGGCGCTCACCGCCGGTCCCTCCCTGCACCTGGCCGCCACCGGCCAGCTGCCCCTCAGCGCCGCCCGCCCGCTTAACCTGCACCTCACCGGCCAGGCCGATCTGCGCCTGCTCGATCCGCTGCTGGCCGCGCGGGACATGATGGCAAGCGGCACGGTGAAGGCGGACATAACCCTGAGCGGCCCCGCCGCCTCACCGCTGGCCAGCGGCGGCGCCACGCTGGAAAATGGCGGCGTTCAGGACATCGGCACCGGCCTCAACCTCACACACATGGCCGCGCGCATGCAGGTAGCGGGGCGCACGCTCAACCTGCAAACCTTTCAAGCCACCGCCGGGGCGGGCCAGCTCACCGGCCACGGCACGCTGGATCTCGGCGCGGCGGCCATGCCGCTCACCCTCATCCTCGACGCCCACAACGCCAGCCCCATCGTCTCCGACAATCTGAACGGCAGCGCCGACGCCGCCCTCTCCCTCACCGGGTCATTACGCGGCAACATGCTGCTGGCCGGCAACGTGAACATCAAAAAAGCGGACATCAACATTTCCCAATCCCTGCCGCCCAGCGTCGCTGACCTGCCAATCATCACCGCCGGCCAGCCGCTCCCGCCGCCGCCAGCCCCCCCGCCCGATATCGCGCTCAACCTCCATGTCACCGGCCGCAACCAGATCTTCGTGCGCGGCAACGGCATTTTCGCCGAGCTTGGCGGCGACGCGCACATCACCGGCACGCTTGCCGCCCCCAACCCCCAAGGCGGTTTTGACCTGATCCGAGGCTACCTCTCGCTGACCGGCAAGAACCTCAACTTCACCAAGGGCAGCGTGAGCTTCAACGGCGCCGGCTTCATGCCCGCGCTGGACCTGGAAGCCACCAGCACCAGCGCCAGCAACGTCACCGCCACGCTCATCGTCGGCGGCACCGCCGCCAAACCGATGATCACGCTGAGCAGCACCCCCCCCTTGCCCTCTGATGAAATCCTGGCCCAGCTGCTGTTCGGGCAGAGCGCCACCAGCCTCTCGCCGTTTCAAACGGCCTCGCTGGCGGCCGCGCTGGCGCAAATCTCCGGGCTGGGCGGCGGCCTGCCAAACCCGCTCGATTCCGTGCGCAGCGCCCTGGGCCTGAGCGAGCTTTCCCTCAGCAGCAACGCCAGCGGCCCGCCCTCGGTGGAGGCGGGGCGCTATGTCGCGCCGGGGGTCTATCTCGGCGCAACCCAGGCCACCAACGGCCAGGGCACGCAGGCAACCGTGCAGATCAACCTCACCAAGGGGCTTAAACTGCAATCCTCAACCGGCACCAGCCGCACCGGCAACAGCAGCAGCGTGGGGCTGACCTACCAGTTCAACTACTAGAATCTGTTTAAACGTTTCCTTTATAACAAATTGAAATTATTAAAAATTTTTACGGGGTTTGGGGAGCTTTTTATAAAAAGCTCCCCAAGATTCTGGCCCTTTTTTGCAAAAAGGGCCAGACCCCAAAAAACTTTTGAGAATTATCCTTAATGTTTTTGCAGAGACTGTTAAAAAAATCTCTTATAGTTCAGAGCCGGCACGCCTCACGCCTGCACCACCGCCTCTGCTCCAGCCAATGCCTTGCGCGCCAGCGCCACCGCCCCCCCGCGTGATTTCGCGGCGCCCACAAAGCGGCGCACATGCACGAACACGGCATCCGCCACGCCGCTTTCCCGCGCCAGCTCCTCGGCCTGCAACCCCGCCCAGGCTTCTGGCAGGGCCAGCCGCTGCTCGAACGAGCCCGGCTCAGGCGGCACGGTATCCAGCATCCAGTTGCCGTTGGAGGCCGGCGAGACCGCGAACAGCACCGGCAGCTCATGGGTGAAGACGGCATTCTTCCACGGCATGCCGGTCTCCAGTATCAGCAGGCGCGGGTCCTCGCTGCGCTCATGCGCGGCCAGCACGGCGGCCTCGGCGGCATGGCGCGCGCGCAGCGTCTCCACCCGCCGCCCCAGCACGGCGCCGGCAAACGCGGCCGCCTCCAAAAACGCATCATCCCCGGCCGCCGGCCCGTTCGCCGCCGGATCATCCCAGCAAGGGTTGAACTCATCGATGAGCGCGGCCAGGCCATGTGAATCGCGCTTCACCGGCCCGCTGGCCGAAACCCCATTGTCAATCTCGTCAATCCGCCGCACCAGCCCGCCATCAAGCTCGGCGGCGATGGCGGCGCTGAACCCCTCGGCCCCGGCCGCGCGCAGCAGCGCGCCAACCGCCCGCTCGCCATAAACCCGCCATATCAGCCCGGCGGAGGAGTAAGGCGTCCCATCAGCGCGCAGCGGCGCCCCACGCTGGTGATGGTCAAAGCGCCCCCGCTCCTGGTCGAACACGCTGCCCACATCCCATACGATATCCGCCTGCTCGATCAGCTCGGGCCTGCGCGTGCGCAGCAGCGTATGGTCAAGGCCGGGCTGGCTCAGGCCCAGCGCCAGGCGCAGCACGGCATAGGCAAAAACCTCGTCGCAATGGAACTTGCCGCCATGGGTGGCGAGAACAGGGTGGGCGATCGGCATATCTGCTTCCAGTCAGGCGTTCATGTGGCGCCGCGGCGCCACGGCCCGGCTGCCTAGCCCGGCCGGCGCCGCGCGTCCACCACCCGCCCGCGGCTTGACTACCGAGCGATCATTCTGTAATGCACAACAGAGCGATCACTCTGTTAAAAGACCGAAAACGGCTGACTGATCAACGAGGAGCAAACGAAGTGAACACAACCAACATCCCCGGCCACGTTCCGGCCGCCCTGGTGCGGGACTTCAACTATTTTGACCTGCGCGGCGAAACCGACCTCTTCCAGCATTTCCGCAACTGGCAGGACGGGCCAGACATCTTCTACTCCCCCCATTTCGGCGGCCACTGGGTGCTCACCCGTTATGAAGACATCGAACACGCGCTGAACACCCCGGAGGATTTCTCAAGCCGTTATCAGACCACGCCGCCCAACCCCTCCCTGGTCACGATGATCGAGCATGACGGCCAGCTGCACAAGGATTTCCGCGCCATCCTGCAACCCTTCTTCACGCCCAAGAACATCTCGGCGCTGGAAAAGGTCGCCACCGATCTCACCATATCGCTGATCGATGGCTTCCACGCCGCCGGCGAGTGTGAATTCACCTCCCAATTCGCCCTCAAGATGCCGATCATCATCGTCATGAGCCTGTGCGAGCTGCCGCAGCAGGACACCCCCTATCTGCTGGAAATCGTCGATACGCTGACCCGCTCCGGCGATGCCGAACAGCAGGCCGCCGCCTTCGGGCGCCTGTTCGGCTATCTCGGCGAGAAAATCATCCCCGCCCGCGCCGCCAACCCCGGCAATGACATGATAAGCGCCATCATCCAAGGCAAGGTCGATGGCGGCCGCTCCCCCACGCCCGAGGAAATCCTCGGCCTGTGCGGCCTGCTTATCATCGGCGGGCTAGACACGGTGGCCAGCATGCTCGGCTTCATGGCCCTCTTCCTCGCGAACAACCCCGCCCACCGCCGACGGCTGATCGCGGAACCCGCGATCCTCAACCCCGCCATCGAGGAGATGATGCGCCGCCACCACATCGCCAATGTCGCCCGCGTCGCCGCGCGCGATCTGGAATATAAAGGCATCACCATCAAAAAAGGCGACATCGTGCTCACCGCCACCAGCTTCGCGGGCGTTGATGAAAAACATTTCCCCAACGCGATGACCGTGGATTTTGACCGTGCCGACAAAAAAAGCCTGGTCTTCGGCCGTGGCCCGCACCAGTGCATCGGCTCCTTCCTCGCCCGCACGGAGCTGCGCGTCTTCCTCACCGAGTGGCTGAAGCGCATCCCTGATTTCGAGGTCAAACCCGGCGAGACGCCCATCTCCCTGCCCGGCAAGGCCAACCGCGTGCAGTATCTGCCGCTGTGCTGGCAAACCCCCTGAGAGGCCCTTGATGAAAAAATACATCTGCCTGTTCTGCGGCTTTGTCTATGATGAAGCTCTGGGCATGCCCGCGCACGGCATCGCGCCCGGCACACGCTGGGAGGATGTGCCCGAAGACTGGGAATGCCCCGATTGCGGCAACGCCAAGGCCGCGTTCGTGATGGAAGAGATTTAACGGCTGAAACACGCCCCTGGCCCTGGCGGTCCGGATACCGTATGCTATAAAATCATGCGTATGCGTACCGCTGGCCGTCCGCCGGCGGAAATCAAAAATTGGGGGAATGCGACATGACCAAGGATTTTGACATCATCATCATTGGCGGCGGCGGCGCGGGTCTGGCCGCGGGCATCATGGCCCGGCGGGCGGGTGCCAGCGTCATGCTGCTGGAAGCTGACACCAAGCTCGGCGGGGCCACGGCGCATTCCGCCGCGGTGCTGTACGCGGCGGGCACCAGCGTGCAGCGCGAGGCCGGCATCCCCGATGACACGCCCGACGCCATGTTCCATTACGTGATGACCCTGGCCGGCTGGGAGGCCAATCCGCAGAGCATGCGCATCATGTGCGAGCAGAGCGGCCCGGCGCTGGAATGGCTGCGCACGCTGGGCGTGGTGTTCCCGCCGGATTATCTGGTCTGCTCGGGGGTTGAGGAAGTGCCGCGCGGCCATCCCAGCATCGGGCTGGCCGATGCGCTGATCAACACGGCCGGCGCCGAAGGTGTCGAGGTCGCCTACGGCACGCGGGTTGATAAACTGCTTTTCGAGAACGGCCGCGTCAGCGGCGTCAGCGCCGGCGGCACCGAGCTGCGCGCCGGCGCGGTGATCATCACCACCGGCGGCTTCGGCAACAGCCCTGAGATGATCCGCGAATTCTTCCCCACCGCCGCCGCGCATGGAGACTGGACCTACGCCGTCCACTACGCCGCCCCCTTCATTCTGGGCGATGGCATCAAGCTCGGCCAGGGCATCGGCGCGGCCATCGTCGGCAAGGATACCGGCCTGCTGCTGCCCACCAGCGGGCTCGGCAAATGGGTCGAGGCGTTTCTGCCTCCCTGGATCATGCTGGTGAACAGCTCGGGCTTCCGCTTCATGGATGAATCCGCGCCCTACGCCGTCTCCGGCTATCTGCTGAACAGCCAGCACGAGCGCCGCGCCTACGCGGTGTTTGACGAGCCGACGCTGGAAGAAGCCAGCCAGGATCTGCGCTTCGCCGACCCCTACCATAGCGGCGCGGCGATGCCGACCTGGGAATACAACCTGCTGCGCGCCAGCATCGCCAACGGCAAAATCGTCAAGGCCGGCTCCATCGCCGCCCTCGCCAGCCAGATCGGCGTTGACCCGCTGACCCTGGAAACCACCATCGCCCAATATAACGCCGATTGCGACCAGCACCGCGATTCCCGTTTCTTCAAGGAAATGCCAAAGCGCTTCCCCGTGCGGACCGGCCCGTTCTACGCCCGTGAGGTCCGCGCCAGCGTCATCGGCCAAACCGGCGCGGGCCTGAACGTGAACGAGAAAGCCCAGGTGCTGGACCAGCACGGCCGTGTCATCCCCGGCCTCTACGCGGCGGGCGAGGTGCTGGGCTGCACCGTCGGCAAGCGTTATTCCGGCGGCGGCATGGGCATCTGCAACGCCATGGTGTTCGGCCGCCTCGCCGGCGCTTCGGCGGCGGCGGAGAGCGTGGGGAATGGCTGAACCAGCCGCCGCCTCGGAACCGCCAGCCGGGCCGTTCAGACAGCATCTGATCGACCCGGCGCTCTGCATCCGCTGCGACACCTGCGAAACCGCCTGCACCACCCGTGCCATCACCAACGACAGCATGACCTACGTGGTCAACGCCGATCTCTGCAATGGCTGTCTGGATTGTCTGCCAGGATGCCCCACCGGCGCCATCGATAATTGGCTGCCGGTGGCGCGGGCCTATTCCATCGCCGAGCAATATGGCTGGACCGAGCTGCCCCCTCCCGCCGGCGCGCCGGCGCACGCATCGCGCGGGCGCGGCGCCCCGGCCTCGGCCGCGCGCCCGGTTGAGAATTTATTCCCCCGCGAGCGCCCAAGGCTGGCCCGCGTGGTTGCAAACCAGCGCCTCACCCTGCCCGAAAGCCCGAGCGAGATCAGGCATGTCGTGCTCGATGCCGGCGCGGACTTCCCGGTCCTCGAGGGCCAGTCCGTGGGCATCATCCCCCCCGGCGTTGATGCCGGCGGTCGCGCGCATCTCATGCGCCTCTACTCGGTGGCGAGCCCGCGCACGGGCGAGGCCGGCGTGGCGGGCCAAATCGCGCTCACCATCAAGCGCGTGCGGGAAGATCATGCAGGCCGCCCGCATCCCGGCCTGTGCTCCAATTTCGTCTGCGCCCTGCGCCCCGGCGCCACCGTGGCGCTGGTGGGGCCTTACGGCGCCAGTTTCCTCATGCCTGATGCCCCCGCCGCCAACCTGCTGATGATCGCCACTGGCACCGGCATCGCGCCGATGCGCGCCATGCTGCACCGGCGCCTGCGCCTGGGCGGGGCAGGGCAGGGGCGGCATGTGCTGTTTTATGGCGGGCGCACCCCTGGCGAGCTGCCATACCACACCGAGCTTGCCGCGCTGCCGCCTGGCTTCATGGATCTCAATCTGGCGTTCTCGCGCGTGCCCGGCCAGCCCCGGCACCATGTGCAGCACCTCCTCGGACAGCGCCACGCGCTGCTGGCACCCATGCTGGCGGCCGCCGATAGCTACATCTATCTGTGCGGCCTCAAGGGCATGGAAGCCGGCGTGTTCGAGGCCTTCGCCGCCATCTGCGCGCGGCACGGCCTGCACTGGGATGAAATCGCCGCCGGGCTGCAAGCCTCGGGCCGGCTGCATGTTGAAACATATTGAATTTTCGGGAGATGGCAGGGCATGAATCAGGAACATGAGCGGACGGTTGTGGTGGTGGGCGCCGCGGGGGGCATCGGCCTGGAAATCGTCCGGCAGCTGCAAGGCCAGGCGCGCGTGCTCGCCGTGGTGCAGAACGCCGAGCAGCAGGCCATCGTCGCCGCCCTCTGCCAGCAAAGCTTCACCTGCGACCTGCAGGACACAGCCTCCGTCTCAGCCGCCGCCGCCCAGGTGGCGCAACAGCTGCCCGGCCCGCTGGATGCGCTGGTGTTCTGCGCCGCGCTGCAGCCGGTCTCTCCCGTGGAGCTGATCAAGCGCGCCGACATCGAGCGCCTGTTCGCCATCAATGTCTTCAGCACCATGCAGTTCGTCCAGGGCATGATCCCGGCCCTGCGCCGCAAGCCGGGGCGCATCGTGCTGTTCAGCTCAATGGCCGGGCGCGTCGCCGCCCCCATGCTGGGCGCCTACTCAGCCTCCAAGCACGCGCTGGAAGCCCTGGCCGACACGCTGCGCCTGGAGCTGCGCCCCAGCGGCATCACGGTGAGCCTGATCGAGCCCGGCGGCGTGGATACCCCGATGGCCGCCGCCCAGCCCGTCCTGGTGGAGCAGGCCCTGGCGGCCCTCAGCCCGGCGGACGCGGCCAATTACGCCCCCCTGCTGCGCGGCTACAAAACCCTGGCGGTCAAGGCCCTGCGTTTCGCCTCCCGCCCCGCTGACGTCGCGAAGCTCGCCGTGCGCGCGGCCATCGGCGCGCGGCGGCCCAAGCCGCGCTACGTCGCCGGGATGGACGCGAAATTGACCGTGGCCATGGGCAGATGGCTGCCCGCCACCTGGCTCGACGCCCTGCTGGTGAAAATGACCATGGGCTTCTAATATGGCCTGATGACGATCACGCCGATGGCCGCACACATAAAACCAGCGGGGGAGGGCCGGCCCGCCCGCCGGCGCAACGGCCCCTCCACCGAAAACAAGATCCTCGCCGCCGCCGAGGATCTGTTCGCCCTGCACGGGTTTGATGCTGTCAGCACCAGCCAGCTCGCCGCCGCCGCCGGCGTGGCCATCGGCGCGCTCTACCACCATTTCCCGAGCAAGGAGGCGCTCTACGCGGCGGCGATCAAACGCGCCTTCGCCAACAAATCAACACCCCCGCAGGACATACAGGACTCCCCCGATCCCCCCCGCCGGAAGCTGACCCGCATGGTCGCCTGGTTCACCACGACCATGGTCCTCGACCGGAATTTCGGCCTGCTGCTCAAGCGCGAACTGCTGGACCCGCGCCCCAGCACCCCGAACCTGATCGATGAGGATCTGTTCAGGAAATCCCTCAACCTTACGAAAGACCTGCTCTCCCAGCTGGTCCCCGCCGCCGACACGGACGAAGCCGTCGCCTCCATGCTGGCGCTGCTGTTCGGCTTCACCAACCTCAAGGGCATCCAGGCCATCCTGCCAAGCGTGCGCCACATGCTGGCAACGCCCGAGGACATTGCCGAGCACATCGTCAGCCTGCTGCTGCACGGGCTGGAGCCGCCGCGCTAGAAAACATGAAGGATAATTTCAAAAGTTTTTTGGGGTCTGGCCCTTTTTTGCAAAAAAGGGCCAGAATCTTGGGGAGCTTTTACAAAAAGCTCCCCAAACCCCGCAAAAATTTTTTATAATTTTAGTTACCCCAGAACCTTCATCAGCGCCTGGTGGAAGAAGCGGATGCGGCTTTCCTGGTAGCGCCCAAGCGTCATCCCTTCCGGATCACCCGGCCATGTATGCATGCCTTTCTGCACGAAGGGCATGTTCTCATCATCCTGGTCAAAAATATTGCCCATCGCGCCGATAACCGTCTCAAACTTGTCATCCGGCCCCAGGCTGATCATCCGCGGCGCCGCCGGCCGCGGGCCTTCATCCGGCGCGCGCACCAGCATCCAGATGTCGAAATAAGACGTCTCCGGCGAGCCGGAATCCGGCCGGAACACATAAGAGAGCGGCAGCCCCTCGCCATACCAGGGGCAGAAATTCGGGAACAGCCAATATTGTATGGAGTCCAGCATCTCCGCGTCGCAGAGCGTGGAGTAATCCGCGTGCGTCAGCTCCTTCATGAACTTCCGCCGCCACTCCGCGATGGACGCCCGGTCATTGATCTCCGGCGGCAGCGTATTCGCCTCATCGGCGCGCAGCGCGTTCACCAGCGTCCATACATGCGCGATGGCGCTGAGCGCCGTCCCGCCCTTGAAATGCTTGCTGGGAATGCCCACCGGGGTGATCGAGCGGCTGAAGAACGTATGCCCCTCGTCATAGACATCATACTGCGTCGCATGTTCCCCCACCGATGGCAGCGCCTGCGGATGCGTCTGCATCAGATGATACGCCTCCAGAAACGCTTCCATCGTCACCTTCCAGTTGGCGTTGATGCGCTTCTGCACGTGCCAGATGGCAAATCGCCTATCCAGCGGCCAGTTCTTGAAATGCTCCGGCATGGAGCCGAGATGCCGCGCCAGCGGCGCCGCGTTCTTGTTGGGGTTGATGAAGATGAACCCGCCCCACGTATCCACCAGCACCTCGCGCAGGGAATATTTCTCCGGGTCCACATCCGGAAAATCCCACGCGCCGGGATAGTAGGCGAGCTTGCCGTTAATATCCCAGGTCCAGGAATGATACCCGCATTTGAAATGCGCAGCCGCCTTGCCGTCATGGTCCACCAGGCAGCGGCCCCGGTGCAGGCACACATTCCAGAACGCCTTGAACGTGGTCGGCGTATTGCGCACGATCAGAAAATTCATGTTGGCGACCCGGTAGACAAAATGGTCGCCCACATTGGGCACTTCCTCCTCGCGGCAGGCCACCTGCCAGGTCTGCTTCCATATCTTCTCAACCTCCTGGTCATGAAACGCCTGAGAGGTGTAGCGTTGCGGCGGAATTTTCGCCGTGCCAAGGTTGGGCGCGGACTCACCGCGCAGCGCCTGCGGCAGCGGCTTCGAATCCGCGGCGGCCAGATCGCGCCAGTTCGGCGCCAACGCGGTGCCTAGCCCGCGCTGAAACTCGTTGAATTCTTTTTGTACGTTATCCATAGCCGGCTCCTGATGATTTTTTGCGGCACCGCCGTGACGCGCGTTGGATGGCGGCGGGCAATCTGGCGTCTGGAGCGGCCCCGGTCATTGATCTGGATCAAACCGTATGCTCGCTATCGGTAAGTATGCGCCCTATATTCAGGGCCGCCCTGGCAGCACGTTCATATAAACCGGGTCCTGCCTGTCGCGCCGCCCCGGCAGGTTGAAATGCGCGATATGCCCCTGCCGCGTAATGCGCGTGGAGGTCTGGCAGATATTCCACTCATTGGTGATCTTGCGGCGCAGGATCTTCCATTTTCCGTCCCGCTTCTCGAACAGGTCGATATACCGCCCCCCGCAAATATAATCCTGCGCGGAGTCGATGGTCCCCTTCGCCACCTGCGCCTCGGCATAAGCGGGGCCAAAAAAACTGGTCACCGCCTCCAGCCCGCCATGGCAGAGCTGATACGCCTGATAATAGCTCTCGGCGGTGGCGAAATCGCCCTCGATCTCGATGGCCGAATGCGTCACGGTGTGCATCCCGTCAATCAGCACCTCCGCCAGGCTCACCATGATCATATCGGCGAATTCATGCGCCGGGCCTGAGAAAACACCATGATCATCCGTGCCGTCCGGATGATAGATTGATTTCAGCAGCGCCGCGTCCAGCCGGTCGATCGCCCGGCAATACAGGCTCAAAACCTGTTCAATTTCCTGGCGGTCCAGCACCAGTTGCAGTTTCGCCTCAAGCGTGCCCTGGGTCATCATGTCCTCCGGTCATGTTCGCGCGCAGGCTAACCGGCCCCGGAGAAAGGAGCAAGGCATATCATACATAAAGTTACAATACGCCCCGCCTGGCACGCTCTCAAAACGGCGGCTGCGCCGGCGGCGCCGCCCTGGTCTTGCGAAACAGCATCCCCGCCGCGAACAGCACGGTTTTCAGGTCGAGCAGTTTCAGCGCCGCGCGCAGCTGGTCTGGCGTCAGCACCGCATGCACCGGCATCGCGCCCATGATGGTGCCTTCGATGATCAAATTTCCGTCCTCGCGGCCAAAGCCCGAGACTTCCATCAGTTCCATGCCATCGCTGGTCTTGAGTTTCATGATCCGTCTCCGGGTTAGATGGCGATGAAGCCGCGTTTGAGGTCGATCTTAAGGTCCTGGAACAGCGCCACCGCGGTCGCCCGCCCGCCCAGCGTCACCGCGCCGCCGGGATGCATGAACGGCCCGGAGAGATACAGCCCCTCCACCCCCGGCACCCGGTAGCGCGCCAGCTCCGGAATCGGCCGCCGTCCCAGCATGGTCGCGGCTGACCCGCCAATGCCGAAAATATCGCCCAGCATCATGCTGTTGGAATGCCGGTGATGCGTCAGCGGCGTCTCCACATGTCGCGCGATGATATTGCCGTCATCGAGATTCGTGCAGTATTTCTTGGTTTCATTCCACACCGCGTCGGCCACTTCCGCCTGATGCTCGGCCCAGGCCTCGATCCCGCCCTTCGCCCATTCGCGCGGCCC
>JAKBAQ010000065.1 GCA_021808985.1 Pseudomonadota bacterium | reverse complement strand
GGACGCGCTGCAAACCTCCAACGGCCGCGCGCGCGGCGTGGCGACCGTCAAGCGCAGCATAACCTACGATGAGCTGGCCGCCCTCCATGCAGCCGGTGTGCGCGGCGTGCGCTTCAATTTTGTCAAGCGCCTGGTTGATGCCCTGCCGCGCGACGAGCTGATGGAAATCGCCGAGCGCATCAAATCATTCGGCTGGCACACCGTCATTTATTTCGAAGCGCAGGAGCTGCCCGAGCTGTATGATTTCTTCACTTCCCTGCCCGGCATCGTCGTGGTTGACCATATGGGGCGGCCGGATGTGAGCAAGCCGGTACGCGGCCCTGAATTCGAACTGTTCGTCCGCCTGATGCGCGAGCATGCGAATTTCTACTCGAAGGTAACCTGCCCGGAGCGCCTCTCCAGGCTCGGCCCGCCGGGCTATGCGGATGTGATCCCCTTCGCCCGCCGCATCGTCGAGGAATTTCCTGACCGTGTGCTCTGGGGCACTGATTGGCCCCACCCGAACATGACCACCCACGCCCCCGACGATGGCGGCTTGGTGGACTACATCCCTTTAATCGCGCCAACAGCCGAATTTCAGCGTAAGCTGCTGGTGGATAACCCAATGCGGCTATACTGGCCGGAGGAGCAGGTCTGATGACGGGCGACAAGCCATATGATAACATACCCGGCACGGTGATTTTCGACGCCGAAATGTCGCGCCGTGGCTACCATCTCAACCAGTTCTGCATGTCCTTGCTCAAGGAACAGAACCGCGAACGCTTCCGCCTGAATGAACGCGCCTATCTTGACGAATGGGCGATGAGCGAGGAGCAGAAACAAGCCGTTCTGGCGCGTGACTATAACAAGATGATCGCGCTGGGCGGAAACATCTATTTTCTGGCGAAAATCTTCGCAACCGACGGCAAAAGCTTTCAATATGCCGCGGCGCTGATGACCGGAATGGCCCAGGAAGACTACGCGAACATGATGCTGAAGGGCGGCCGGTCTGTCGAGAACAACCGCTATAAGGGAGAACAATCCGATGGCTAAAATCACCGCGGGTGTCGCAACCTCGCATGTCCCCGCCATCGGCGCGGCCCTCGATCTTGGAAAATCCGCCGATCCCTACTGGAAACCGCTTTTTGACGGCTACGAGTTTTCCAAACGCTGGATCGCGGCGGAGAAACCCGATGTGGTGTTCCTCGTCTATAACGATCACGCAACAGCCTTCAGCCTTGATTGTATTCCAACTTTCGCCATAGGCTGCGCCGAATCCTTCCAACCCGCCGATGAAGGCTGGGGCCCGCGCCCCGTTCCCGTGGTCGAGGGCGCGCCGCAACTCGCCGCGCACATCACCCAATCGGTCATCGAGTCAGACTTTGACCTGACCATCATGAACCGCATGGAAGTGGATCACGGGTTGACCGTTCCGCTCTCCCTGATGTTCGGCCAACCCAAGGCATGGCCCTGCAAGATCATCCCCTTCGCCGTCAACGTCGTGCAATACCCGCCGCCATCAGGCCGGCGGTGCTATAATCTGGGCAAGGCCATCCGTAAGGCGGTTGATTCCTACGATAAGGATCTCAAGGTGCAGATATGGGGCACCGGCGGCATGAGCCACCAGCTGCAAGGCCCCCGCGCCGGGCTGATCAACCGTGAATTCGACACGATGTTCCTTGACCGTCTGATCAACGACGCCGACGCGCTTTCGATGATGCCGCACATTGATTATGTTCGTGAAGCAGGTTCAGAAGGGGTTGAGCTTGTCATGTGGCTGATCATGCGCGGCGCGCTCGATGCCGAGGTGGAGGAAGTGTACCGCTTCTACCACGTCCCGGCATCCAACACCGCGGTCGGCCATGTCATCTTGAAAAACAAATCATAAAGATATTTAGGAAAAATCATGAAAGTCATTCTCGCCGGCGCCGGCGCCTTTGGTCAGAAACACCTGGACGCGATCAAGCTGATCGACGGTGTCGAGGTTGTCTCCCTGGTTGGCCGTGAGCTTGATGCCACGAAGGCAACCGCCGAAAAATACAATGTCCGCCACGCCACGACTGATCTGCAGGAAGCCCTGGACCAGCCAGGCGTGGACGCCGCCATACTCTGCACCCCCACGCAGATGCACGCCGCCCAGTCGCTTCAGTGCATGCGCGCGGGCAAGCACGTGCAGGTTGAAATTCCTCTGGCCGATTCATGGGAAGACGCGCAAAAAGTCGCCCAGATGCAGAAAGACACAGGATTGGTCTGCATGGTCGGCCACACACGCCGCTTCAACCCCTCGCACCAATGGGTGCATGATAAAATCATCCGTAATGATCTAAAAGTTCTTCAGATGAACGTGCAAACCTACTTTTTCCGCCGCACGAACATGAACGCCCTTGGCCAGGCCCGCTCCTGGACCGATCATCTCCTCTGGCACCACGCCGCGCACACGGTGGATCTCTTCCAGTACCAAACCGGTGAAACCATTATCGCCGCCAACGCGCTCCAGGGGCCAATCCATCCCGTGCTCGGCATCGCGATGGATATGTCAATCCAGCTGAAGACAAGCGGCGGGGCAATCTGCACGCTCTCGCTCTCCTTCAACAATGAAGGCCCGCTCGGCACCTTCTTCCGCTATATCGGCGATAAGGGAACCTACATCGCCCGGTATGACGATCTGCTGAACGGCAAGGAAGAGGCGATCGACGTTTCCAAGGTCGCCGTCTCGATGAACGGCATCGAACTGCAGGACCGTGAATTTTTCTCCGCCATCGCCCAGGGCCGCGAGCCCAACGCCAGCGTCGCCAAGGTGCTGCCCTGCTATGAGGTGCTGCACCAGCTTGAACAATCCCTGAAGGCGTGATCCTGAGAGCAGATTGAGGCGCAGATGATGCGGACACGCAAGATCAGCACATTCGAGGTCGCCGAAATCGGCCTCGGCTGCATGAATCTCAGCCATGCCTACGGCACGCCGCCCTCGCGCGGCGTGGCGCAAGCATTGCTGCTCGCGGCAATAGATTCCGGCGTCACGCATTTTGATACAGCAGCCCTCTACGGTTTCGGGCGCAACGAGCAACTCGTCGGCGAAGTCCTGCAACCGCACCGCAAGCGCATAATGCTGGCAAGCAAATGCGGGATGACCGGCATTGACGGCAAACGCGTCATCGACGGCCGCCCCGCGATGCTGAAAGCCACGTGCGAGGCGTCGCTGCAAAACCTGCGCACCGATGTGATCGACCTCTACTACCTGCACCGGTGGGACAAAACGGTCCCCATCGAGGAGAGCATCGGCGCCATGGCTGATCTGGTGGCGGCGGGCAAAATCCGCGCAATCGGATTATCCGAGGTTTCCGCCAGCACCTTGCGCAAGGCGCATGCCGTGCACCCGGTCGCCGCGGTGCAGACTGAATATTCCTTATGGACCCGCAATCCTGAATACGCGGTGCTGCGCGCCTGTGAGGAACTCGGCGCCAGCCTTGTCGCCTTCTCGCCGCTCGGCCGCGGCTTCCTCGCCGGCGGCATGATGGATATTTCGCAACTGGCCGAAGGAGACATCCGCCGCGCCATGCCCCGCTTCCAGGCGCCGCAATTCGCCCGCAATCTTGAGCGTCTCGCGGAAGTTGCGAAAATGGCGCGTGAGACGGGCGCCACCACGGGCCAGCTGGCTCTGGCCTGGCTGCTGTCCCGCTCGGCCTGCATCGTGCCAATCCCGGGCACAACCTCGCTCGCCCACCTGCGGGAGAATATCGCCGCCGCCAGCATCACGCTGGCGCCAGCACAGCTTGCGCGCCTGGGCCAGCTCATTTCGCCCGAAAATGTGGCCGGCGCCCGCTACCCCGCCGCAACCCAGGCTGAAATTGACACTGAGGATGCCCCACCCCCCGCATAGCCGCATCCTCCGCCCGGCTTCATGCCAATAAACGGTTAATTTCGCGGGTTGAGCCCCAGAGTGGCTTTTTAACCACGGCAAACAATGCCACACTGCCCCAAAGCGACCGTTAGGGGATTAAACTGCCATGAAACCGTCTGATTCAGTTGAGTTTTTAGGAACTGATTCGGAATCGCGCCACATCCGCTCGCGAGACCCCGAGCGTACCAAGCAGGACATTCTGGACGTGGCGACCCAGGAATTTTCCACCAACGGCTATGCCGGCGGCCGGGTCGATGCCATCGCCGCCAAAACCCAGACCACCAAACGCATGATCTATTACTATTTCGGCAGCAAGGAGCAGCTCTACAGCCAGGTGCTGGAGCGCGCCTATAGCGGCATCCGCCGGGTCGAGGAACACATGAACCTTGACCGGCTGGACCCCGAGACCGCCCTGCGCCGGCTGGTGGAATTCAGTTTTGATTATCATCACGAGCACCCTGAATTTGTCCGTCTGGTGATGATCGAAAACATCCACAACGCCGAGCATATCAAACAGTCCGAGACCGTGAAGCGCACCAACATCCCCGCCATCACCGTGCTGCGCCACCTGCTGGCGCGCGGCCGCAAATCAGGCGTTTTCAAGCGCGAGATCGACCCCGTCGACCTGCATTTCATGATCAGCGCGCTCTCTTTCTACCGTGTCTCCAACGCCGGCACCTTCGGCGCGCTTTATGATTGTGACCTGAACGAGCCCCGCCTGCGCGAGCGCCAGCGCCGTCTGGTGACCGACACGATCGTAACCTTTCTGCTCTCGCCTGGCTAAAGCGCCACCCCTATTTGCCGAGTTCACGCTGCCGCGCCATCGCGGCCAGGCGGATGGGCGCATTGCTGGCGCCATAGCCCTGGTAGCCCCGGCGCTCCAGCAGCTCAAAGAAGAACCGCCCCGCGAAGCTCGGCGTATAGGCATGGCGGAAGTCGCCATGCGCATCGCGGTCATAGAGGATGCCGCGCTTCTCAAGCTCGGCCAGCGTCTCCTCATCAAGGTTGAAGCGCGCCGCCAGGTCCTCATAATAATTGGCCGGTATCGGCAAGGCCGTGAGCCCGGCCGCGCTGGCATTCTGCGTGGCGCGGATGATATCGGGCGTCGCGAAGGCGACATGGTGAACCCCCGGCCCCGCCGCCTCGCTCACAAAGCGCGCCGTCTCCGTCGCCGGGCTCTCCGATATGTTCAGCACGACGCGCACATTCCCATTCGGGCTTTTCATGGTGCGTGAGCGGATCAGCCCGAAACGGTCGGCGAACTCGATGGTCGGCTCCGGCGTCAGGCCAAACAGCGTGCGGTAGAACAGCACGAACCTGTCCATGGAACCGGGGGTGAGCGCCTGGGCGATATGGTCGATATTGAGCGATGCCGCCGGCTTCGGCTCCGCCTGCGGCGCGAGGTTGAAATCCTGGCTCCACATGGCGGCGGCATCGGCCGGCTCCACCAGATAAAGCAGCGTCCCATCCGGCTCCCTCACAGCTGGAATCCGGTGCTCCCCCGGGCCGGTCCGTTCAGCCCAGGTGGGGGAGAGCAGGGCGGATGCCCGCGCCAGCGTTGGGGCCACCTGGTCCACCTTCAGCGCCAGCGCGCAAACCGATGGTCCATGCCGTACAAAATGCTCAGAGGCCGAGCTGTCCGGCTCGGCATTGAGGACGATATTCACATCGCTCTGGCGATACAGGTTCACGGCCTTGGAGCGATGCCGCCCCGTATGCTCAAAGCCCAGCGTGCCGAGCACGGCGGCAAGCCGCTCGGCCGCCGGCGCATCCACCGCGAATTCGATGAACTCGAACCCTCCCAGCACTGGCGGCGGCGGCAATGCCGTATACCCGGCCTCCGCCTCCACCCATATCAACGAGCGCAGCGCATCCAGCGCCATCGGCCGGGGCGGCCCGGCGCGGAATTCGTCATTGAAAATCTCCAGGCTGAGCGGCCCCCGGTAGCCGGCGCGCAGCGCATCGCGCACAAACCCCGCCACGTCGAAATCACCCTGGCCGGGAAAATTGCGGTAATGGCGGCTCCAGGAGAGCACATCCATGCTCAGGCGCGGCGCATCGGCCAGCTGCATGAAGAATATCTTCCCGCCCGGCACTTCGCCGATGCCTGTCAGATTATCGCCCAGCGCCAGGGTGTGGAAACTGTCCAGCGCCAGCCCAAACGCCGGATGGTCCACGCGTTTCACAATATCCCAGGCCTGGCGCCAGAATTTAACATGCCGCCCCCACGCCAGCGCCTCATAGGCGATCTTGAGCCCCCGCTGCCCCGCGCGCTCGGCCAGCAGCGAGAAATCGGCGGCCATGCGCGCCTGGTCATTCGCGCAGGCTTCCTGAATATTGCTGCACACTAAAATCAGGTCCGTCCCCAGCTCGCCCATAACGTCGAACTTGCGCTCCGCCCGCGCCAGGTTGCGCGCCAGCTGGGCCGGCTCCATGCCTTCAAAATCGCGGAAAGGCTGGAAAATCGATATGCCGATCCCCAAATCACTGGCCATGCGGGCAACATCCCGCGGCGTTCCATCGAAGCTCAGCAGATCAGCCTCGAATATTTCCACCGCATCAAATCCGGCCGCCGCCGCGGCCTCCAGCTTGTCGGGCAATGTGCCGCTGAGCGAGACGGTTGCAATGGATTTTGGCAGCGGGGTCGGTTTGGTCACGGCGCTTGCATCCTGCTGTGGTGGTAAACTGGATAAAGGGAAAAATTAAAAATTCAAAACCGGGAAAAATAACTTGCAATGTACTGTCCGGTTAGTTAGTGGAAAAAATATAGACAATAAACGGAACGCCCACAAGTTAAATTCAACCAGCTAGTTTTTGGTGCAGTGCAGAAAAATCTGCTTGTTTCCACCAAGGAGAGGTATATGACGCATCTGACTTCCCTCAGCCGCGCCCCCGCCAGCCATTCCGGCGCCGGGCCTGAAAATGTACTGGTTGGATTAATTGGCGAAGGCATCGGCCCCTCCCGTTCACCCGCCATGCATCAGGGCGAGGCCGCCGCGCAGGGAATCCGGCTGATCTATAAGCTGCTGGATCTGCACAGCTTCGATCTCGGCGCCAACGCGCTGGAAACCTTGCTGCGTTCCGCTGAATTGATGGGTTTTTCAGGGGTCAACGTCACCCACCCGTGCAAGCAGGCGGTCATCCCCCTGCTCGACAGACTCTCCAGCGACGCCCAAGCCCTGGGTGCGGTCAACACGGTGCTCTTCGAGTCCGGCCAGCGTATCGGCCACAACACTGACTGGCACGGCTTCGCGGAAGCCTTCAAGCTGCGCATGGCGGGCGCCTCCCTGGCGCGCGTGGTGCAGCTCGGCGCCGGCGGCGCGGGTTCGGCCGTGGCCTACGCCATGCTGAAAATGGGCGCGCAGCACCTCACCCTGGTTGACGCCGATCCCCAGCGCGCCGCCGCCCTCGCCGCGAAGTTTGGCGCTCTGTTCGGCGAAGATCGCGTTTCCACGGCCGCCTCGCCAGCCGTCGCGCTGGCCGGCGCCACCGGCCTCATCAACGCAACGCCCATCGGCATGGCCGCCCATCCCGGCCTGCCGCTGCCGGCCTCGCTGCTGCGGCCCGATCTGTGGGTCGCCGAGATCGTGTATTTCCCGCTGGAAACAGCCCTGCTGAAGACCGCCCGCGCGCTTGGCTGCCGCACGGTTGATGGCGGCGGCATGGCGGTCTTCCAGGCGGCTGAAGCCTTCAGACTATTCACGGGCATAACCCCTGATACGGGCAGAATGCTGATGAACTTCGCCCAAGGGTGAGGGAGCGATAAGGGGATGAGCGTACCCCTTAAATGAACCATTTGGTTCACTAAAACCCCATGGCCGCACCGGCCGCGGGGGCAACAAGCCATCGGCGCCCGGCGCGCCGGAAACATCGGAAGGGAGAAAAATGAAGAAACTCGTTCAATCGAAGACATGCCTGGGACTGAAGACAACCCTGCTGGCCGGCGCGGCCTGCATCGCCGTCGCCACCGGCGCGCACGCGCAAACCTCCTCACAGTCCTCCTACAATTTCTGGACCAGCCCGACCATGACCGGCAACTGGAACGGTGCCCGCACCAGGCTGAAGGATATCGGCATCAGCCTCGGCGGTTTCTACACCGGCGAATATGCCGACGCCATCTCCGGCGGCAACCGCCAGGGCGGCGACATGGCCTCCCAGTTCGGCCTCGGCATGGATGTCGATCTCGGCAAGCTCGCTGATCTGAGCGGCGCAACCCTGCATTTCGCCGTCAATCAGCGGGTCGGCCGCAACACCTCGGCTGACTATATCGGCAACCGCCTCGCCGTGCAGGAAGTCTATGGCGCGGGCGAGACCCTGCGCATCGTGGAAATGAGCTACGAGCAGGAGCTCGACGCCAACCACATCGACACCAAAGTCGGCTTCTACCCAATGGGTAACGACTTTGCCTCAACCCCGCTGCTGCTCTCATTCCAGAATGTCGGCTTCTGCATCCACCCGCAAAACCTTCCCGCCTCCAGCGGCTGGTCAGACTATCCCACCGGCAAATGGGGCGGGCGCATCAAATACATGCCCTCCGCCAGCCCAACCACCTATGTCGAACTCGGCGTGTATGACGTCAATCCAGGCTACTACGCCAAGTCCAACGGCCTTAAGGTCAGCACCTCCGGCTCCACCGGCGCGTTGATCCCGCTGGAAGTCGAATACACCGCCGCCCTCGGCCCCGACGCCCTGCCAGGCCATTACAAAGCCGGCGTCTATTACGATACCTCATCGGCGAAAGACGCGGCTGATGTCACCAGCGCGCAAAACACCATGGTAACAGGCCGTTACGGCGGCTACCTGCTGGTCGATCAGATGATCTACAGCTTCGACGGCACGCCCAAGCGCGGGCTCATCGCCTTCGCCCAGGTCTCCTACTCCGACCCGCAAACCTCCGTGTTTGAAAGCACGCTCGACGGCGGCTTCGTCGCCGAAGGCCCCTTCGCCGCCCGCCCGCATGACTTCATAGCCCTCGGCTATGTCCGCGCCGGGCTCAACAACCGGACGATCAACGCCAAGGAACTCGCCTCCGGCGGCAAGCTCTACGGCCTCTCCGACGGCGAAGGCGTGGTGGAGCTTGGCTACGGCCTGCAAGCCACGCCCTGGCTGCTCATTCACCCCAACGTGCAGTACATCACCGATCCAGGCACCTTCTCCTACAACAAGCACCTGAAGAACGCCTGGGCGCTCGGCCTGCAGACCAAAATCATATTCTAAGAAACCAATCCAAGGAGAATGATCCTGATGAGCACGACAACATCAACAAACGCCCGGATGGGGGTTGGCGCCAGAACGCGCACCAGGGCACGCTTCGGCGTGCTGGCCCTCATCGCCGTCGTCACCATGGTGAACTATCTTGACCGTTCGGTCGTCGGCCTCGCCGCGCCGACGATGGCGAAGGATCTCGGCCTCGCCGCCGGAAGCCTCGGCCTCGTCTTCTCCGCTTTTTCGTGGACCTACACAGCCAGCCAAATTCCCGGCGGCGTCTTCCTGGACCGTTTCGGCACCAAGCTCACCTATGGCCTTTCGGTTATCATCTGGTCGGCCATCACCCTGGCGCAAAGCATGGTCGGCGGCATGGGCGCGCTGCTGGCCTGCCGCTTCAGCCTTGGCGTCGCCGAATCGCCCTGCTTTCCCACCAACAGCCGCATCGTCGGCACCTGGTTCCCGCAGAGCGAGCGCGCCCGCGCAACCAGCATCTACACGGTCGGCGAATATGTCGGCCTCGCCTTTCTCAGCCCGGTCCTGCTCTGGGTCATGCACACCTGGAGCTGGCACGCCCTCTTCGTCGTCGTCGGCGTCTTCGGCATTCTGCTCGGCATCGCCCTGTTCATCGCCTATCGCAACCCGCATGAGAGCAAATGGGCCAACCAGGAAGAGCTGGATTACATCGAGGCCGGCGGCGGCATGCACCCGCCCAGCACCAACGCAACCCCGTTCTCCTGGAGCAATGTCGGCAAACTGCTGAGCTACCGCCAGATCTGGGGCGCCTCCATCGGCCAGTTCGCCGGCAATGCCACCCTGGTGTTCTTCCTCACCTGGTTCCCCACCTATCTGGTGCATGCGCGCGGCATGGGCTGGGTCAAGGAGGGCTTCTTCCTGGTGCTTCCCTTCATCGCGGGCGCCCTGGGCGTTCTGGTCGGCGGCGCCTTTTCTGACAAACTCCTGACCTGGACAGGCTCCGCCAACATCTCCCGCAAGACCCCCATCATCCTCGGGCTCCTGCTGGCCTCCACCATCATCAGCGCCAATTACGTCAGCAGCAACGCCCTGGTCATTTCCATCCTGTCTCTCGCCTTCTTCGGCCAGGGCATGGTCGGCCTGGGCTGGACGGTAATCTCCGACATCGCGCCGAAAAACCTGATGGGCCTCACCGGCGGCATCTTCAACGGTGTCACCAATCTCTCCGGCATCGTCACGCCGCTCGCCATCGGCTACATCGTCGCCAACACCGGCTCCTTCGCCGATGCACTGGCCTTCGTCGGCGTGGTCGCCCTCATCGGCGCTCTGTCCTACATTTTCCTCCTCGGCGACATCAAGCGCATCGAGCTGTCATAACCCGCCCTGGCATTCCTCAAGCCAGTCCCCCGCGTCATCGCCAACCGGCGATGACGCACAGACCTTTCTATCTTGGAATGGATCGATGATCACCGGACGAACCAGACTAATCGCCCATCTCGGCTACCCCACGGAATCCTTCAAGGCACCGATGATCTATAATCCCTGGTTCGCCGCCAAGGGCATTGATACGGTCGTCGTGCCGATGGGCGTCGAGGCCGCGCAATATCCCGAGGTTCTGCGCGCCTTGTTCAAGGTCAGGAACATGCATGGCGCGCTGGTCACGATGCCGCATAAAATCACCACCACGCGGCTGCTTGACGATCTCACAATCACCGCCAAAATCGCCGGCTCCTGCAACGCCATCCTGCGCCGCCCCGACGGCTCGCTCCTGGGCGCGATGTTCGATGGTGACGGCTTCGTCCGCGGCGTCGCCCGCAAGGGCAAAATCATCGCCGGCTCCAGGGTGCTCGTGGTCGGCAGCGGCGGCGTCGGCTCGGCCATCGCCGCCTCGCTCGCCGCCAGCGGCCCGGCCGCCATCGCCTTGTATGATGGCAATCAACCCGCCGCCGAAGCCCTCGCCAGCCGCCTGCGCGAACATTACCCGGCCCTGCACGTCACCACGGGCTCCAACGACCCGCAAGGTTTTGACATCGTGGTAAACGCCACGCCCATGGGCATGAACGAGGGCGACCCCCTCCCGTTTGACATTGACCGTCTGGCCTCCACCACTTTCGTCGGCGAGGTGGTGATGAAGGAAGAATACACCCCGCTGCTGCGCCGCGCCCTGGCCAAGGGCTGCATGGTGCAGGTCGGCACTGACATGCTGTTCGAGCAAATCCCCGCCTATCTTGAATTTTTCGGCTACGGCACCGCCACGCCGGAAGAACTGCGCGGCATCGCCACGCTCGAATATTAGGGCCAACGCGAAGGATAATTCTCAAAAGTTTTTTGGGGTCTGGCCCTTTTTTGCAAAAAAGGGCCAGAATCTTGGGGAGATTTTCATGAAAAGCTCCCCAAACCCCGCAAAAATTTTTAATAATTTCAATTTGTTATAAGAGAAAACGTGTAAAACAGTCGCTAAGTGAGAAAAGGGAGCCCCACGGATGATAACTCACACCAAGCCACGCATCGCCATCGCCGGCGCCGGCTATATCGGCCAGGCCCATCTGCGGGTCATCCAGGCCAGCCCGCACGCGCATCTCTGCGCCATCGTCGACCCCTCGCAGACCGCCCAGCCCATCGCCCAGGCCGCCGGCGTGCCGCTCTACCCATCCATCGAGGCATTGCTGGAAACTGACCGTCCGGACGGCCTGATCCTCGCCAC
>JAKBAQ010000064.1 GCA_021808985.1 Pseudomonadota bacterium | reverse complement strand
TGGTCGAGCAGGCGCTTGTAGATGCCGTTGAGGCGGGTGATTTCGCTGTCCTTGGCGGCGAGGAGGGCCGGCCAGTCATGCGTGGGTTGGGGCATGTCCCAGCCGAAGCCGCGTGAATCCTGCGCCTGGGCGCCGTATTCCGCCGCCATGACGAGGAATTTCTTCGGCACGCAGCCGATATTGACGCAGGTGCCGCCCCAGAAGCGGGATTCGGCGATGCCGGTGCGCGCGCCATGCCCGGCGGCGATGCGGGCGCAGCGCACGCCAGCCGAGCCGCCGCCGATTACGAAAAGGTCAAAATCCACGTTGCGCTCCTGAACTGGGATTAGATCAACATTGGTTTATGTCGAATCTGCCGATTCGACATAAGCCAATGAAATTGATCGCAAAAACATGGCTGGAGCAGGGTTGCCGCAAGGCAATCATGCTCTAGCTGCCGCGCGCCGCCGCCTTGGGCGTGCTGGCCCGGCGGGGCTTTGGCCGGGCGGGCGCGGGCGCGGGGGGTTGGGCGGGTGTGCCGAGCAGCGAGGCGGTGCGTTGCAGCACCTCGGCGGCCGGGAAAAACCGCCGGGGCGAGGCGCCCTTGGCGAAGGCGGGGATGTGGCCGGCGGCGATGCCGGCGATGAGGTTCAGCACGGCCTGTGCGTCCACGGGGAAGGGAAACACCGCGCCGAGCGTGGCGGCGCGCACGCGCGCGGCGGGGGCGCCGATATCCGGCAGGAGGGGGATGAAGCCGTATTTGACGGCCTCGGAGAGGGTGTAGGAGTAGGTTTCGGGCCAGGAGGACAGGAACAGGGCGAACCGCCCGCGCGACTGGGCGAGCAGGCCGGGCAGCTCATCGGGCGTGTATTTGCCGGTGATGGTGACGTTGCCGAGGGCTTTGAGCTGTTTGTCGATATTCGTGTAGCCGATGATGCGAAACTGCAGGTGCGGCGCGGTGAGGCGCGCGCGCTGGGCGATTTCCAGCAATTTGCCGGAGCCTTTGTGCGGCCCGATGGCGCCGAGCAGGATGATTTCGTCATCCGTGCCGGGGCGCGGCTGGTCTGGCACGCCGGCGACGTTTTCCGGGTGGGGCAGGACCTCGAACGTGACGTCGGGGAAGGCGCGGGAGAGATAGGAGGCGGCGTTGGCCGAGGGGGTGATGACATGGCGCATGCCGCCCAGCAGCTCGCCGAACAAGGCGCGGTGCGCGGCGGGAGACAGGCTGGTGAGGCGCGAGGCCTCGTGCGCGCCCTCCATTTCGATACAGCGGGCGCAGGTGGCGGTATCGGCGATGTCGCAGAAGCGGCCGATGGCGTCGATCATCGTGACGCGGGGGCAGAAGCTGTAAAAATCATGCGCGTAGAACACGCTGTGGCGGCCGGCGGACCAGGCGTGCAGGCGGGAGATGAAGGAAGGGGGAAAGCCCAGCAGCTGGTGCGCCAGGACGCGGCCGGGATTGGCGGCGGTGAGCAGGGTGAAGAGAGCGGCGGTTTCATCGCCGGTGAAGCTGGCCAGCAGGAGGGGGGAGTCGCAGCTGAGCTCCAGCATGCCCCCGTCGCAGGCGCGCAGGCAGAGCTTGTGGGCGGCGCCGTAGCCGATGCTCTGCTCGATATCGGCGATGGCCTTGGGGGTGCCACCCTCCAGCGCGTTGGTGATGACGAGGACGAAGGACTGGCCGGCGGCGGCGGCGCGCTCCAGGCGGATGCGGTCCAGCGCCCAGCGGGTGGCGCGCAGGCCGTCAGTCTGCTCGAAGGCCATGATGAGGGGCGTGTATTCGGGGTACAGCTCGTTCAGCCGGGGCAGGTTGCGCGCCAGCAGGCTGGCTTTCTCATTGGTGAAGGAGATGCTCTCCTTGTGCTCGACCAGCACGCCCGCGGCGGCGACGTTGCGGTAGCCCGCGGCGGCGGCGCGGGCACAGAAATCATTCTCCTCGCCATAGCCGCGGCCGAAGGCTTCATCGAGCAGGCCGATGCGGCGGATGACCTCGCCCTTGATGAGCATGCAGAAGCCGTGGCCGGTGGGGACATCGACATGCAGGCCGGCATTCTCGGCCAGGGCGCAGGCGGCGAGGTCGGGCCAGGAAATGTCGGCCAGGGCTTTTTTGCGGTGGGTGGCGTGCGGGTAGGAGAAGATGGTGGCGTTGCTGGACATGGCGGTGACCGTGCCGATTTCAGCATGGGCGTGGGCGACATGCAGCAGCTCGTCGAACGCGCCGGAGAAGACCACCGTGTCGGAGTTGAGGAGCAGAACGTCTGCCCCGGCGGCGAAGCCGAGGCCGCGGTTGATGGTTTGCACGAAGCCGAGATTGCGCGCGTTGGTGAGCAGGAAGATGTTGGGCTGGGCGGTGTAGGCGGCGAGCATGTCGGCCATCGCGTGGTCGGGCGAGGCGTCGTTGATCAGCACCAGATGGTCGGTTTGCGGATTGCGGTGCGCCAGCACCGAATCGATGCAGGCGCGGGTGACCTGCACGCCGCGATAGACCGGGATGATGATGACGAGACGCGGGCCGGGCAGGCGGGGGATGCCCGATTCCGCCTGGCGCGGGGCGGTGAAGCTGGTCTCGGCGCGGGATTTGGCGATGAAGGCGCTGAGCGCCAGGTGCATGACGGCGCGCTCGGCGGCGCCGATGCCGGGCAGGTTCATGTTGGCCAGGCTGGCGGCGCGGTAGGCGGCGAGGATGGCGGCGGGGCGGCTGCCCACGGTGTAGGGGCCCTGGAACAGCTCGGCCTGGGAGTTGGCAAAGCGCAGCGAGAGCGTTGTGGTTTCAGTGGCGGCGGTTTCAGGCGGCGGCAGGGTGGCGCCGAAGCCGGGGGTTTCATAGTCCGGGTAGATGGCGCTCACATCCTCGCGGCTGTGCGCACAGGGGGCGGTGCCGGCGAGCTTGCCGTCACGGTAGACATGGATGGTGAAGGTGCGGGCCGGTGCGTCAGGCGAGGCGAGCCAGCCGGCGCAGTTTTCCGCGGTGACGGATTCCAGATTGCCGTCCAGCCGCAGGTTGCAGCTGAACATGCCGACCTTGGTGCCGTTGATGGCGATGGTCATGCTCATCTCGCCGGCGCCGAAGCATCGGTCATCGAGCGGGATGGACAGGCGGGCGGGGTTGAACAGCGGGTCTTCGGGCGCCAGGGCGGGGACGCCATGGCCGCGCCCGGCTTCCTGGCCGTGATGGTCGGTGATGGTGATGAGGGGTGAGGAGAAAACCGGCGCGCGCTCGGTGACCCAGCCGCCGAGGGCGCCGTTTTCGAAGATGAAGCTGGCGTCAAACTGGCCGGCGCCGGCCATGATCGGGGAGCCGGGCAGCTCCACGCCGTCCGCCCAGATGCGCAGCAGGCGGTTTTCCGGAGTGAGGGGGATGGGGATGCGGAAGGCGAAGTCAGCCCGGCCAAAATCGAGGGAGGCGAGGTCGTGCCGCTGGGTTGTGGCGTGGCCCTTGGCGAGGACGTTGCCCAGCGTGTCGGTGATCGTGATCGCGCAGGGGGTGGTGGCGGGATGCGCCGTTGCCCAGCCGGTGACGTAGCTGCCCTCCATGCTGTCCACATGTCCACGAATCGTCATGTCGGGCTTGGTCTCCAGGCTTGGCCGGGGCTTGGGCGCCCGGGCGGGTCTGGGGCTGTTCTCCTTTATTCGGAGGTTTGGCTCAAGGCCTGTGGTATGAGTTTTTCGGGAAAAGCGCCTGGCGCGTTTTGGGGGGCTGGCGCGGCGGGGGTGACGCCGATCATCTGCAGCAGCTGGTTGAGCACGTCATCGGCGTTGAAGCGCGAGGCGTCGAACCATTTATAGATCCAGAAGGTGGCGCCGAAGATGGCCTGGGTGGCGACGAATTCATCAATCGGCGGCAGGATGCCAGCGAGGATCGCGCGGCGGATGCCCTTGTAGAAATAGCCGGAGTAGAGCGCCAGTTTCTTGGCCAGGGCGGCGCGCAGCTGCTTGTCCTCCAGGGTTGGCTGATGATCAAAGAAGTAGCGGTAGAAATCCATCTCGCCGGTGACCTGGGTGACCTGGTGGCGCATCAGCTGCACCAGGCATTCATGGGGGTCGGGCTCCTCGGCGATTTTCGCGAGCAGGATGAGCTGCTCGTCGGCGCGCTGGGCGGCGAGTTCGAAGAAGAGATGCGCCTTGGAGGGGAAATAATAATACAGGGATGGCTTGCTGAGGCCGGTTTCGCGGGCCACGTCGTCCAGCGAGGCGTTGGCGTAGCCCTTTTGCACGAACACGTTGCGTGCGGCCTGGAGGATTTCCTCGCGGCGGGTTGCGTAAAGCTCGGAGGGGACGGCGTGCGAGGGCCGCCCGCGCCCGCGCTTGGGCGGGGCGGGGAGGGTTGGCGCTTCCAGGGGCAGGCTGTTCGTGCTCATGGGGGTGGGCGCGCTCCCTATCTGGCGGCGTGGCTGGAATCGGTGAATTTATCATAATGGATGGCTTCCAGCGGTAAGCCAAGGGTGGTGAGGGCGGTTATGGCGGCGTCGATCATCGGTGGGGGGCCGCACATGTAGGCCTGCGTGGAGGCGGCCTGCGGGGGGGGGATGAACTCACCCAGCATGCCGGTGAAGAAGCCGCGCCGGCCGGACCAGCCGCTGCTGGCGGGTTCGTCGCTGAGCACGGGGAGAAAGGTGAAGTCCGCCGGCCAGGTGGTCTTGATCTCCTCGATCTGGTCGAGGGCGTAGAGATCGGCCTGGGTGCGGGCGCCGAAGAGCAGGACGCAGCGCCGGCGCAGGCGGTTTTTGCGGGCGTCGTGCAGCAGGCTGAGCAGGGGAGCGAGGCCGCTGCCGCCGGCCATGCAGATGATGGGGCCATCGCCGCCGCGCAGGAAGAAATGGCCGTGCGGGCCGGTGACCTCGAGGCTGGTGTTTTGCAGCGCGCCGGCGAAGAGCTGGCCGGTGAAGGCGCCGCCGGGAACGGTACGGATATAAAAAGTGAGCGCGCGCTTGCCGGCGCGCTCGGGCGCGGCGGCGAAGGAATAGGACCGCGCGGCCAGGCCGGGCAGGGCGAGGCTGGCATATTGCCCGGCGATGTAGGGCATCGCGCGGTCCAGCGTTACGGTGACGGCCAGAATGTCATGCGTGAGGGGGTGCTGGCTGGTGATCTGGCCGGTATAGGTTGCGGGTTGGGGCAGGTTGTCGCCCGCGCTTTCCACCTCCACGGTGATGCGGGATTTGAGCCGCGCCTGGCAGGCCAGGATGTAGCCGGCGGAGAGCTCCTCGGCGGAGAGGGTGTAGCCGAAATCAGTGATGGCGGAGACCTGGCCGCCGGTGAGCCGGCACTTGCAGGAACCGCAGGTGCCCACCGTGCAATTATGCGGAAAGGGGATGTTTTGCGCGAGGGCGGCTTCCAGCAGGGTCTGGCTCGGGCTGACCGCGAATTCAGCCCCCCAGGGGTTGACATGGGCGACCTGTGGGGCGGCGCCGGCGAACAGTTTTTTGAGAAAACCGGACATTGGCGGGGCTTATCGCGAGATCATGGTGGCGAGGTATTGGCGCATCGGCTCACCATAAGGGGGGCGCAGGGCGTATTCGGCTTCCATGGCCTTGCTCTGGCGGTAGACCGGGCGGGCGTGGGAGAAGGTGCGGAAGCCGGCCTGGCCGTGATAGGCGCCCATGCCCGAGGCGCCGACGCCGCCGAAGGGCAGCGTCTCGGAGAAGGCGTGGGTCATGCAGTCATTCACGGTTACGCCGCCGGAGATGGTGCGGCTGAGAACCTGATGCTCCTCGGCGGAGTCCTGGCCGAAATAATAGAGGGCGAGCGGACGGTCGCGCTGGTTCACGAAGGCGATGGCTTCATCAATGTGGTTGTAGGTGAGCACGGGCAGCAGGGGGCCGAAGATTTCCTCCTGCATGATTTTGCAATCCTCGGGCGGCTGGATGACCAGGGTGGGCGGCAGGCGGTGGATGTTCTGGGTGGAGAAATCCTCGTTCGCGGGGTTGATTTCAACCAGGCGGGCGCCGCGCGCCGTGGCGTCGGCGAGGTAGGATTGCAGGCGGGCGTGGTGGCGCGCGTTGATGATGGCGGTGTAGCCGGGGTTGGCGGTCAGGGTGGGGAACATGGCGCTGGTGGAAGTGACGGCGGCGGTGATGAAACGCTCCAGCGAATGGGCGGGGATGAGGACATAGTCCGGCGCCAGGCAGATTTGCCCGGCATTGAGGGTTTTTATGGTCATGATGCGGGCGGCGGCGTCTTCCAGCGGCGCGCATTGCGAGACGATGACCGGGGATTTGCCGCCAAGCTCCAGCGTGAGGGGGACGAGGTTGGCGGCGGCGGCGCGCATGACATGGCGGCCGACCGCGGTGCTGCCGGTGTAGAGCAGATGGTCAAACGCCAGGGTGGAGAAGGCGGCCGCGATATCAGGCCCGCCGAGGATGACGGCGATTTCGCTCTCGTTGAAGGCGGCGCCGATGAGGCGGGCGATGAGCGCGGAGGTGGCTGGGGTGAGCTCGGAGGGTTTGATGATGCAGCGGTTGCCCGCCGCGACAATGCCGGCCAGCGGCGCGAAGGTGAGGTTGATGGGGAAATTCCAGGGGCTGAGCATGCCGACCACGCCGAGGGGGACATGCTCAACACGGGCTTCGGCATCGGGGAAGATGCCGGTATGCGGCTCGGGATGCATCCAGCGGGTGAGATTGTCGCGGGCGAATTTCAGCTCGCTGATGCTGCCCAGTATGTCGGCGGCCAGGGTCAGCTCGCGGGTGCGGCTGCCGAAATCATGCGAGATGGCGGTGACGATTTCCTCCTGGTTATCAACCAGGAGGCCGATGAGGCGGTTGAGCCAGGCGATGCGCTCCTCGGCGCGGGGGATGCCGTGCGCGAGGCCGGCCTGCTTCTGGGTTTGCAGCAAATGATGCATGCGGGCGATTTCAGCGGCGGGGTGCATGGTGGTGTCCTCCTTTTGGTTGGCCGCCATTGAACCGCAAACCCCAGGACGCGGGCCAAACTTTAGGCTGGTGACGCGGTGGAATTCATGGGGGAAGCGGATATTGTTCGACTGTTGGTCGAGACAATAAAGGCGGGAGCCGGCGGGTTGCAAGTGTGGCGCGCAAAAGCGCGGAAAAATAACCGGATGCGAGATTTTTGGCTTGCGGGCCGGGGGTTGAGAGAATATTGTCGACTAATAGACGATAAAAATAAGCGGGCGTTCGGGTTTGATGGCCGGGTGGCGCGGGCGCCCATGGCGCGGCCGGACATTGTGCAAATGCTTGAGGGAGTTAAAAGTCCATGCTGGAATATGCCAGTTATTATGTGGCCATTATTGTGCAGCTGGTGACCGCCTACGGGTTTTACCTTGGCGGCGACTGGGTGTTTTTGGGGATTGCGAGTTTTCCGGTGTTCGCGCTGGCGGATGCGGTTTTGCCGAACGACATGGCGGCGCGGAAGATGAACAGCCATTTCTGGGCGAATGTGCCGGTTTGGATATGCACCATTCTGGCGCCCATGCTGTATCTGGCCTGCGCGTGGCGCGTGGGGCGGGGCACGCTGGATGGGGCGCAGATCGCGGGTGCGATTTTGAGCTGCGCCTGGCTCTCGGTGGTGCCGCTGGTGCCGGCGGCGCATGAGCTGTACCATCAGCGCGGGGCGCTGCGCCGCTTTGTCGGGCGGTATTCGCAGATTTGCTATCTGGATGCCACGCGCGAGATCGCGCATGTGGTGGGCCACCATATTGACGTGGCGACGGGCAAGGATGGCGATACCGCGCGCCGGGGGGTGAGCCTTTATGCCTTCACCCTGAACGCGGTGGTGGAAAGCACGCGGGCGGCCTGGGGGGTTGAGGGCGATGCGCTGGCCAAGCGCGGCAAGGGGCGCTGGTCGCTGGGGCACCGGCTGTACAAGGCGATTCTGGCGCAGGTGGTTTTCCAGGCCATCGTGTATATGATTGGCGGTTTTGAGGCGGTGGCGGTTGTGCTGGCGGGCATGGTGGCCGCACGGTTCTGGGTGGAGTGCTTCAACTATTTCCAGCATTACGGGCTGGTGCGGGTGGAGGGCGCGCCGATTGCCAAGCGGCATGTGTGGAACCATATGGGCTGGCTGACGCGGCGCATGGGCTGGGAGATAACCAACCATGCGGACCATCATCTCGACTCTTATCTGCCTTATTACAAGCTGACCCCGGACATGACGGCGATACGGATGCCCAACGTGTTCATCTGCTTTCTGGCGGCGCTGATTCCGCCGGTGTGGAGCGGGGTGATCGCCAAACCGGCGCTCAGGCGCTGGGATTTGGAGTTCGCCACGGCGGAGGAGCGCAAGCTGGCGCGGGCGCAGAACCTGGCGGCCGGCTGGCCGGACTGGTTTGACGACGCCGCCCCCGCCACCGGGCAGGCGCAGCCCGCCTAGTGAGGCCTGGCGTTATTTTAACTAAAGTTAGTGTTGCCGTTGCGGCCCGTGGGATATGGCCTGGATGTGAGGCCGGCTGAAACAGGCGGCGAAATTTGGGGAGGGTGCAGGGAATGACGGATGAAGCCAGCCTGAAATGGCAGCGGGCCGCCGGGTTCAGCGGTGTTGCGTTTGTTGTTTTATACGCGATATTCTGGGGATATTTTGGCCATAACATTCCGCCCGCCAGCCCGGCGCTGAGCCCGGCGGCGCTGGCCGCGTTTTATGCCGGCCATCGTGAGGCGATCCTGTTCGGCGAGACGATGGCGGCCTTTGTCGGGATTTTGTACGGAACCTGGAGCGCGCAGATGGCGCTGGTGATGTGGCGGATTGAGGGGGCGAATCCGGTTTTGACGATTTCCGCCTTTATTGGCGGGGTTTTGACGACCTGGGTGGTGATTTTCTGCCCAGCGCTTTGGGCGGCGGCGGCGTACCGGGCGGATATCGACCCGAATACGTTGCGGACGTTGAATGATTGCGCGTTCATCCTGTTCAACATCACCTATGTGGGCACCACGGCGCAGGCGGTTCTGGTTGGTATCGTGGGGCTGTTGGACAAGGGTGAGCGCAAGGTGTTTCCGGCCTGGGTGAGCTGGTGGGCGATTTTGGCGGGGGTGAGTTTTCTGCCGATCACGGCGTTGCCGTTCCATACGTCCGGGCCGGTGGCGTGGAACGGGATTGTGACTTTCTGGGTGGGGTTTGCGACCTATTTCGTATGGATGCTGACGATGGGCTGGTGCATGGGGGCTGAGGCATCATACCGGTTGAAAATGTTGAAGCCGCGGGCAAGGGGGTTTGCGGCCGGTGACAAGCAGGCCGTGGCGTGAGCGGGCCGGGCGCGGGGGAAGGCTGAATAGATGTGGGTGTATCCTGAAATCCGGTTTCTGGCTGATCTGGTGAGCTACCATGCAAGCCGCACGCCGGGGAAGCTGGCGCTGCTCTATGGCGAGCAGCGCTATGATTATGCGGCGCTGGAGGCGGAGTCGGCCAGGGTGGCCAACGCGCTGCTGGCCGAGGGGGTTGAGCCGGGCGCGCGGATTGTGTTTTTCGGCAAGAATTCAGCGGATTTTTTCCTGGCGCTGTTTGGCGCGGCGCGGGCGGGGGCGTGCTTCATTCCGTTGAACTGGCGGCTGGCGGCGGCGGAGCTGGCGCAGGTCGCGGCGGATGCCGCGCCGGTGTTCGCGATTATCGAGCGCGAGTTTGAGCCAGTTTGGCGCGAGGTGCGCGCGGCGGCGGGGATTGTGGCGGGGTATTGCGTGATTGACGACGCGCGGCGGCTGTGCGCCTGGAGCGGCGGGCATGAGCCGGTGCCGCCCAAGCCGCGGCTGCGCGAGGATGACGCGGTGATCCAGCTTTATACATCGGGCACCACGGGCGCGCCGAAAGGGGTTTTGCATACGCATGCGAGCTTCAACCATTCGAGGCTCTCGGAGCATCTGGAGCGCGCGTTCGACTGGCGGGAGGGCGATGTGTTTTTGTACGCGCTTCCGAACTTTCATCTGCTGGGCATAGCACTTTCGCTGCAATGCCTCTATAACGGCGTGGCGCTGTGCATCCAGAAGCAGTTTCATCCGCAGGAATTTCTGGCGGGGATCGCGCGCTCGCGCCCGACGCTGCTGGTGCTGACGCCGACCATGATCCAGCTGCTGATCGACCATCCCGATGCGGGGGTGACGGATTTCAGCTCGCTGAAGCTGCTGATGTATGCGGGGTCGCCGATTTCGCTGGGGCTGCTCAAGCGGGCGCTTGGGATCATGCCTTGCCAGTTCATGCAGTTTTATGGCCAGACGGAGACCAGCGGGCCGGTTTCGCTGCTGCGGCCCGATGAGCATGATCTGGAGGTTGAGCAGACGCTGAAATCCTGCGGCAGGCCGCTGCCGCTGATCCGCATGCGGGTGGTGGATGAGCGGGGGCATGATGTCGCGGACGGCACGCCGGGCGAATTGCTGATTTGCGCGCCCTCGGCCTCGGCGGGGTATTGGAACCGGCCAGAGGAGACGGCGCAGAAATTCAAGGACGGGTGGTATGCATCGGGCGATGTGGCCTACCGCGACGCCGGGGGGTTGTTTTATATTTATGACCGCCTGAAGGACATGATTGTAAGCGGCGGGGAGAATATTTATTGCGCGGAAGTGGAGAATGTTCTCTCGCTGCATCCGGCCGTGGCGGCGGTGGCGGTGATCGGCGTGCCGGACCCGCGCTGGGGCGAGGCGGTGAAGGCGGTTGTGGTTCTGCGCGAGCGGATGGCGGTGAGCCATGAGGAGCTGCTGAATTTTTGCAGGCAGCAGCTGGCGGGATACAAGGTGCCGAAATCCGTCGACTTCGTGCGCGAGTTTCCGCTCACCGGGACGGGGAAGATTTCCAAGAAGGATATTCGCGCACCCTACTGGGCCGGCATGCAGCGCTCAGTTGCCTGAGGCGGTGATTTTTATCAAGAAATAATCAGGAGGAAATGAGATGCATATTACCGCGGCCGTGACACGCAGCCCCTCGCAGATGTTTTGCGTGGAGGAGGTGGAGCTCGATGCGCCACGCGAGGATGAGGTGCTGGTGAAGATCGACGCGGTGGGGCTGTGCCATACGGATATCGTGGTGGCGGAGGGGGTGCTGCCGATTCCCATGCCGGGCGTGCTGGGGCATGAGGGGGCTGGGACCGTGGTGGCGGTGGGCGCCAAGGTGAGCAAGCTGAAGAAGGGCGACCGCGTGGTCATGACCTTCAATTTCTGTGGTGAATGCGTGCAGTGTTTGAAGGGCGCGCCTTCGTACTGTGTCAACTTCATGCCGCTGAATTATGCGCCGGTGCGCGGCGATGGCTCGCATACGATTTGCGCGTGCGGCACGGAGGCTGGGATTAGCGGGTGTTTTTTTGGGCAGTCTTCCTTCGCGAGCCATGCGCTGGGCAATGAGCGCAATGTGGTGAAGGTGGCCGATGATGTGCCGCTGACGTTTCTGGGGCCGCTGGGCTGCGGTTTTCAGACCGGGGCGGGAGCTGTCATGCGGTCGCTGAAGGCGGAGGCGGGGTCTGGCATTATCGTGTTCGGGGGCGGGCCGGTGGGGTTGAGCGCGGTGATGGGCGCGCGGGTGCAGGGATGCAAGACCATCATACTGGTTGAGCCGATGGCGGAGCGGCGCGCGCTGGGGCTGGAGCTGGGGGCGACGCATGTGATCGACCCCAAGGCGCAGGACGTGGTGGGGCGGGTGCGCGAGATTGTGCCCGAGGGCGTGAATAACGCGGTTGATACATCAGGCGCGGTGGCGGCGATGGAGGCGGCGCTGGGATGCCTGGCCATGCGCGGCACGCTGGCGCTGATCGGCGTGCCCTCCAACCCGGCGGCGGCGCTGCCGCTCAACGTGCTGGCGGCGCTGAGCAATGGGCTCACGGTCAGGGCCGTGATCGAGGGGGACAGCGATCCGCACGAGTTTATTCCGCAGCTGGTGGATTTGTACAAAGCGGGGAAATTTCCGATCGACAAGCTGGTC
>JAKBAQ010000063.1 GCA_021808985.1 Pseudomonadota bacterium | reverse complement strand
GTTCATCAATAACGGCCAAACCTGCGCAGCACTCAAGCGTCTTTATGTGCATGAGAGCGTGCATGACGCGGTATGCGCCGCGCTGGTTGCCTATGCCGCCAACATCCCGGTGGGCGATGGCCGCCAGGAGCAAAGCGTGCTCGGCCCGGTGCAGAATGAGAAGCAGTTCAACCTGGTGCGAGAGCTGGTGGAGGATGCGCGCGCCCATGGCGGCAAGGTTCTGCTGGGCGGCAACCCCGGCAACGGGCCTGGCTTTTTCTACCCGCCCACGCTCATCGCCAATGTTGATAACGGCATGCGCGTGGTGGATGAAGAGCAGTTCGGCCCGGTGCTGCCGGTCATCAAATACACCTCGCTGGATGAGGTGATCGCCCGCGCCAACGCCTCGGAATTCGGCCTGGGCGGTTCCGTGTGGTCATCGGATATCGAGGCCGCGAAGGCTGTCGCCAGGCGGCTGGAATGCGGCTCGGTATGGATCAACAAGCACGGCGCCATCCAGCCCAACGCCCCCTTCGGCGGCGTCAAGCAGTCTGGCATCGGTGTGGAATTCGGCGTGGAGGGGCTGAAGGAATTCACCACCATCCAAACCCTGCTGGTCTGAAGGCTCAGCCCCGTTGTTCCAGCTCCCGCGCCCGCGCCAGCAGCGCCTCCAGCAGATGCGCCAGGCTGGCGCGCTCCTCGGGCGAGAAATTCTCCAGCAGATAAGCCTCGCGGGCCAGGATCAGCGGCACGATCTTGCGGTACAGGGCGCGCCCGGCCTGGGTGAGTTCCAGTATCTTGTTGCGCCGGTCGGCGGGGTCGTCATGCCGGCGCAGCAGGCCCTTGGCCTCCAGCCCGGTTACGGCGCGGCTCACGGTCATCTTGTCCATGGTCGAATGCTCGCCGATCTCGGTGGCGGAAACCGGCCCCAGCTCGAAGAGTGAGGCGATGATCCGCCATTCCTGCCGGGTCAGATCGAACCGGTCGACATAGATCTGCGAGGCGACGCGCGAGACCATATCGGCCAGGATCATCAGCCGGTAGGGCAGGAAGCTGTTGAGGGAAAGCGCCTCGCTGGCATGGTCCGGAGCCTGGGGCATTTGGTCCTCTAAATAGTAACTTATGATAGTTTAAATAAGTAACATAAAAATACCACAGTAAAAATCAAAATTTTGGCGAATAATTGTTTGACAAGTTTAGTAACAGAAGTTACTAATAGAGCCAACGAACATCACGGGAGTCACCAGCCATGCTGATCCAGAAAATCCACCACGTCGCCTATCGCTGCAAGGATGCCGGCGAAACCGTCGATTTTTACAAAAAGCACCTTGATATGGCGCTGATCGGCGCATTCGCCGAGGACCATGTGCCCTCCACCAAGGCGCCTGATCCATACATGCACATCTTCCTCGATGCCGGCGCCGGCAATATCCTCGCTTTTTTTGAGCTGCCGACCGCGCCGGAAATGGACCGTGACCAAAACACCCCGGCCTGGGTGCAGCATTTGGCGCTCGAGGTGGAGAGCATGGACGTGCTTCTGGCCACCAAGGCGCGCCTGCAGGAGTCGGGGCTCGATGTCGTCGGGCCGACCAATCACGGCCTGTTCCACTCCATCTATTTTCACGACCCGAACGGCCACCGGCTGGAGCTGGCCGTGAACACCGCGACCCCGGCGCAGGCCCAGAAAATGCGCGATGTCGCCGGCCTGATGATCGAGGACTGGAACAAGACCAAGCGCCCGCCCCGCCACATGGCCTGGGCGCACGAGCTGGAATTCAAGGGCTGAACCGCGCCGGCGCTGAGGGGAGAAAACAATGTTCAAGACCTACTCGTTTCCAAAATTCCCGTACGTGCCTTCACCCGAGCAAAAAAGCGGGGAGGTGCGGCGGCACCGGCTGGTGATCATCGGCGCCGGGCCGATCGGCCTTGCCGCCGCGCTGGACGCCGCCGCGCATGGCCTGCCCTGCGTCGTGCTCGACGATAACGACACCGTCTCCGTGGGTTCGCGCGCCGTGTGCTACGCCAAGCGCACGCTGGAGGTGTTTGACCGTCTGCATGTCGGCGCGCGCATGGTGGAAAAAGGTGTCAGCTGGCAGCACGGCAAGGTGTTCTTCAAGGACAGGCGCTCCTACGAGTTCGACCTGCTGCCCGAAGACGGCAACAAGATGCCGGCGATGATCAACCTCCAGCAATATTATCTGGAGGAGTACATGGTCGACGCTCTGAAGGATCATCCGGATGTTGATCTGCGCTGGAAACATAAGGTCACGGCCATTGCGCAGCATAGCGACCATGCGGTGCTGACGGTCGAAACACCGGACGGCGCCTTCACCATGGAGGCTGATTGGGTGATCGCCTGTGACGGCGCCAATTCCTCCATCCGCGCCATGGTCGGCGCGCAGTTCACCGGCCAGTTCTTTCAGGACCGTTTCCTCATCGCCGACGTGATCATGAAAGCAGCCTACCCCACCGAGCGCTGGTTCTGGTTCGACCCGCCATTCCACCCCAACCAGTCAGTGCTGCTGCACCGCCAGCCTGACGATGTCTGGCGCATCGACTTTCAGCTCGGCTGGGACGCCGATGCCGATGAGGAGAAAAAGCCCGAGAAGATCATCCCGCGCGTGCGGGCGATGCTGGGCGATGACCGGCCCTTCGAGCTTGAATGGGCCTCGGTCTATCAGTTCGCCTGCCGCCGGATTGACAATTTCCGTTACGGCCGCGTGCTGTTCGCGGGTGATGCCGCGCATCAGGTCTCGCCATTTGGCGCGCGCGGCGCCAATACCGGCGTGCAGGATACCGATAATCTGATCTGGAAGCTCAAATTAGTGCTGGACGGCGACGCCCCCCCCGCGCTCATCGCCAGCTATCACGAGGAACGCGCCTTCGCCGCCGATGATAATCTGCTGAACTCCAGCCGCGCCACCGACTTCATCACCCCCAAGAGTGCTGCCAGCCGCATGTTCCGTGACGCCGTGCTGCAACTGGCCGAGGATCAGGATGCTTCCTTCGCCCGCGCGCTGGTCAATTCCGGCCGCCTCTCAACCCCCACGCCCTACCTGGCATCCTCGCTCAACACGCCCGATGCGGACATGTTCGCCGGCGCCATGAAGCCAGGCACCAACTGCGCTGACGCCCCGGTCACCGTGGATGGGCGGGCGGACTGGTTCCTGAACCAGATCGGCGGCCGCTTCACCCTGCTCAGCTTCGGCCCGGCGCCAGTGGAGAGCGTCTCCTTTGGCCGTGTCACGGCAAAGGTGCTGCAAGTGGGGCGTGACATCGTGGATGCAACGAACCTCCTGGCGGCGCGCTACGATGCGGCGCCGGGCACCATCTATCTCATCCGCCCCGACCAGTACGTGGCCGCGCGCTGGCGCGCCTTCAACGAAACCAAGATCGTCCAGGCGCTGGCCCGCGCCCTGAGCGCCTGAAAGGAGCGAGACATGGACCTCAAGCTGACCCTGAACATCGCCGACCCCGATGATTTCTACCGGGAGCTGATCGACAGCCAGCGCCACATGGACAGCGCCCAGGCAGCCATGATGAACTGCAAGCTGGTGCTCATCCTGGCCAATCATGTCGGCGACCGCGCGGTGATCCGCGAAGCCCTGAAGCGCGCCGGCGGCGCGGCCTGAACGAAGCGGGGGGAGTGTGATGAACAGCAAATCATGGGTCGGGGGCGCCAACGCCCCGGAGGCGGATTTTCCCGTGCAGAACCTGCCATACGGCGTGTTCAGCCGGGCGGGCGAGGCGCCGCGTTGCGGTGTTGCCATTGGCGATTATGTGGCCGATCTCGCGGCGCTGGAGCGCGCCGGGCTGCTGGCGGAATCCGGTTTCAGCGCCCCCGTGCTCAACCCGTTCATGGCGCGCGGCAAGGCCGCCTGGGCCGCCATGCGCGCGCGTCTCGCCGCGCTGTTCACCGAGGGCGGCGACCCGGCGCTGCGCGATGACGCCGCGCTGCGCGCGGCCGTGCTCGTCCCGCTGGCGCGGGCGCAGCTGCACATGCCCTTCGCGGTGGCGGGATATACGGATTTTTACGCCGGCCGCCACCATGCCGAGAATGTCGGCATCATGTTCCGCGGGGCGGAAAACGCCCTGCCGCCAAACTGGCTGAGCATCCCCATCGGCTATAATGGCCGCGCTTCAACCGTGGTGGTCAGCGGCACGCCCATCCGCCGCCCGCTGGGCCAGATCATGCCGCCCGGCGCGGAGTTGCCGGTATTCTCGCCCAGCCAGCGGCTGGATATCGAGCTGGAGCTGGGCGCGGTGCTGGGCCAGGGCACCGAGATGGGCACGCCCCTCTCCGTGGCCGAGGCTGATGAGCTGATCTTCGGCTATGTCCTCCTCAATGACTGGTCAGCGCGTGACATTCAGGCCTGGGAATACCAGCCGCTCGGCCCGTTCCAGGCCAAGGTGTTCGCCACCTCCATCAGCCCCTGGGTGGTCACCAGCGCCGCGCTGGCGCCGTTTCGCGTCAGCGCGCCGGCGCGCGCCCGCCCGCTGCTGCCCTATCTGCGCGAGCCTGGCCCCATGCTCTATGACATCGAGCTGGAAGTGCGCATGCGCGCGGCGGGGCAGGAGCGCGACAGCCTGATCTCCCGCACCAACGCGCGGGAGCTGTATTATTCAGCGGCGCAGCAGCTCGCGCATCACGCCATCGGCGGCTGCCGCATGCAGGTGGGCGATCTGCTCGGCTCAGGCACCATCTCCGGCCCCGGCAAGGAAAATCGCGGCTCGCTGCTGGAGATCACCTGGGGCGGCAAGGAGCCGCTCACGCTCACGGGCGGCATCGAGCGGCGCTTCATCGAGGATGGCGACACGCTGACCCTCTCCGGCTTCGCCCAGGGGGATGGCTACCGCATCGGCTTCGGCAGCTGCGTCGGCACCATCCTGCCCGCGCCAAAGCCGCGCGCGGAGTGGCGCGATGGCTGACACGCTCTACGGCTATTACCGTTCCAGCGCGGCCTACAGGGTGCGGATCGCGCTCAACCTGAAAGGGCTGAGCGTGACGCACGTGCCCCTGCACCTGCGCCAGGGCGCGCAGCATGGCCCGGCCTACCGCGCCATTAATCCCGCCGGGCTGGTGCCGTGGTTCGTGGCGGATGGCGGCCCGGCCCTCGGCCAGTCGCTGGCGATCATCGAATATCTCGAGGAGGCGCATCCCGCGCCGCCGCTGCTGCCCGCCGGGCTGGCCGCCCGCGCCTATGCGCGTGAAATCGCCCACACCATCGCCTGTGACATTCACCCCCTCGGCAATTTGCGCGTGCTGGAGAAGCTGAGCGCCGATTACGGCGAAACCGCCCAGGGCCGCGCCGCCTGGAACCGCCATTGGATGGCCGCCGGCTTGCGCGCCATTGAGGCGCGGCTGGCCCGCACCGCCGGGCATTTCGCCATCGGCGATGCGCCTGGCCTCGCCGATCTCTGCATCGTGCCGCAGCTCTACAATGCGCGGCGCTTCGGGCTTGATCTCAGCCCCTATCCCCGCCTGGCGGCGGTGGACGCGGCGGCCCGCGCGCTGCCCGCCTTCATCGCCGCCGCTCCTGAAAACCAGCCTGATCACGAAGAAGGATAACGCACCATGTCCAGCCCCGCTTTCGCCTCCACCGGCGATCTCGCCGAGAAGCAGATCAGCTTCACCGAAGTCGGCCCCAATCTCTACGCCTTCACCGCCGAGGGCGACCCCAACACCGGCGTCATCATCGGCGATGACAGCGTGATGATCATCGACGCCCAGGCGACGCCGGTGATGGCGCGCGGCGTGATCGAGAAAATCCGCACCGTCACCGACAAGCCGATCAAATACGTGGTGCTGTCGCATTACCATGCGGTGCGCGTGCTCGGCGCCTCGGGCTATGGCGCCTCGGAGATCATAGCCTCCGAGAAATGCCGCGGCATGATCCAGGAGCGCGGCGCCGAGGATTGGGCATCAGAGCTTGGCCGTTTTCCGCGCCTCTTCCAGGCCGCGGACTCGGTGCCGGGCCTCACCTGGCCAACCGTCACCTTCAACGGCAAGATGACCGTCTATCTCGGCAAGCGCCGCGTGGAGCTGCTGCAGCTCGGCCGCGCCCACACGGCGGGCGACATCGTGGCCTGGGTGCCCGATGCCGGCGTGATGTTCACCGGCGACATCGTGGAATACCACTCCGCCTGCTATTGCGGCGACGCCCATTTCAACGACTGGCCAGGCACGCTGGAGGCCATCGCCCGCTACAACCCCAAATCCATCGCGCCCGGCCGTGGCGACGCACTGGTGGGCCCCGCAATGGTCAATGCCGCGCTGGAAGCCACCAAGGACTTCGTGACCAGCACCTACAACGCCGTGGCCGAGGTGGCCGCCGGCGGCGGCAGCCTGAAGGAGGCCATGGCCGCCTGCCGCGCGGCGTGTGACCATAAATTCGGCAATTACGCCATTTATGAGCACTGCCTGCCCTTCAACGTCGCCCGCGCCTATGACGAAGCCCTCGGCATCGACACGCCGCGCATCTGGACCGCCGCGCGCGACCGCGACATGTGGGCCGCCCTGCAAGGCTGAGCCTCAGCCCTTCTTGCGTTTCGCCCGCTGGAATTCGGCGGGCGAAACCCCCTCCCATGATTTGAAGGCCCGCCAGAACGCCGTCGGGTCGCTATACCCCACGGCATGCGAGACCGCCCCGATATGCCGCCGGCTGGTCTTGAGCAGCGCCTTTGCCTCCTGCAACTTCAGGCTCCGCACAATCGCGCGCACCGTGGTGCCTTCCTCCGCCAGATGGCGCTGCAGCGTGCGCGCCGGCAGGCCAAGCTCGGCGGCGAGCAGCGGCAGGCTCACCGGCGCCCGGCCCAAATCCCGCGCGGCCAACTGCTGAACCTGCTGTGTCAGGCTCATCTCCCCCGCTTCGGTGGCCATCATGTCCTCCACATGCCGGCGCAAAAACGGCGCCAGCCCGGCATTGGCCCCCTGCGCGGGCTTGTCGAGATCCACACTGTCCAGCAGCAGCGCGTTGGCGGGCTGGTCGAAGCGCAGCGGCGCGCGGAACATGGCCTGCAGGCTGCGCCATTCGCGTGGCCGCGAATGCTCGAAATGCACCTCCAGCGGCGCCCAATTGCTCCCGAACGAGCTGCGGATCATCGCGCAGGTCGCCGTCAGCGTGAACTCCGAATCCTGCCGCCGCGGCCACAAATCCGGCCGGGTGATCCGGTATGACCAGATCGCCGTGCCATCCTGCTCATGCAGCGTGATCTCCGTGGCGTCCTGCCAGGCGCTGATATAATGCGTGAGATTCTCCAACCCGATGCGCAGGCGCGGGCTGGTGAGCACGAGAAACCCAACCGGCCCCAGCAATTCGCCGGGCGGGTTGGCGATGCCCATGCGCGCGCCCACCAGCGTGTCATTCGCCAAAAGCGCAGCATCCTCGAACAATCTCAGATACCGCGCGAGCGCGATCCGCTCATACAAATCCGCCCGCGCGCTCTTGATCCCATGCTCACGCCGCAGAAAGGCCCTGCCGTCCGGGCAGGCGAGAATGGCGGCGATCACCTGGTTGACCACCGATGAGCGGATCATCGGCACGCTCTCTCCTGAATTTTTGCGGCGCAACATCGGTTTTTTCCATTGCGTTAATTTGCGGGTTTTTTAATGTTGGCGTATTTTATCGGAGTTATGGCGTAAAATGCAATCGTCTCGCGCCGCCGATGCGTTGTTTAACCGCTTTGGCCGATACGTCAAAAGAATCAGTAACCGGCTAGTCCAGCGGCTTAAAAACAATATTGGGAGTATATTCCTGTGAGCTATGAACATACTGAAACCTTGCCGCCTTTGGCGCCGGCGGCGAATCAACTGCGCAAGGGCGCGCTCGGCGCGGGCGCGGTCACCTTCTTCGTCATCTCCGCGGCCGCACCGCTCGTCGCCATCGCGGGCGGCGCGCCGCTGGGCATGTTGCTTGGCAACGGCCCCGGCATGCCGGGTGCGTATCTCCTCACCGTTCTCATTCTTCTGCTGTTCGCCATCGGATATTGCGCGCTGGCCCGGCATGTCACCAATGCGGGCGCGTTCTATGCGTTCGCGGCGCGCGGCCTGGGCGGCATGGCGGGTGGCGCCTCATCCATGATCGCGCTGATCGGCTACAACACAATGCAGATCGGCCTCTACGGCATGTTTGGCGCCGCCGCGCAGGCATTGTTCCAGCAGGCGGGCCTCAATCTGCCATGGTGGATCTATGCCTACCTCGCCATGGCCAGCATCGCCGTGCTTGGGTACAGGCAGGTGGATCTCTCGGCCAAGGTGCTCACATTGCTGGTGGCCGCGGAATATCTTTGCGTCCTGGTCTTGGATGTGGCGGTCATCGCCAAGGGCGGCGCCGGCGGGCTGAGCGGCGTGTCATTCGCGCCGTCCACGGTCTTCAGCGGCGCGCCCTCCATCGGTCTGGTCTTCGCCTTCGCCTGCTTCGTCGGGTTTGAGGCCACAACCATCTACGGCGAAGAAGCCAAGGATCCAAAGCGCACCATTCCGCTGGCAACCTATTTTTCCGTACTGCTGATCGGCGGCTTCTACATGCTCTCGAGCTGGTGCCTGGTGAATGCCGAAGGTGCTGGCAATCTCGTGAAGTTCCTGGGAGGCCTGCCGGACCCCACGCGCTTCCTCTTCCTCATGGCGGACCGTTATGTCGGGCACTGGCTGTCACTGCTGATGAGCGTGCTGTTCGTCACCTCCGTCTATGCTGGCCTGCTGGCTTTCCACAATTCCGTGGCGCGCTACTTCTACGCCATGGGCCGCGAGGGGCTGCTGCCGGAACATTTCGGAAAAACCCATGAAATTCATCAAAGCCCTCACACCGGCTCGCTGGCGCAAACCATTGTCGCCGCCGTCGTCGTCGGCATCTTCGTGCTCACCAAGCAAGACCCCGTCCTGGCCTTGTTCTCCTGGCTCACCAATGTCGGCACGCTTGGCGTCATCACGCTGATGGCGATCGCCTCCTTCGCGGTTCCGGCATTCTTCACCCGTCATTCACAAAAGTCGGAAGGGATATTCTCCTCATACATCGCCCCTCTGGCTGCCGGCGTGCTGCTGCTCATCGTGCTTTACAACATCGTGGTCAATTTCAGCCTGCTCACCGGCGCCTCCAAAGCACTCTCCTACAGCCTCACCGGCCTCGTCCTCGCGGCGGCGCTCATCGGCCTTGGCCTCGCCATGCGCCTGCGCAATGCCGACCCAGCCCGCTACGCCACCATCGGGCACGAGAAAATCTGAAAGCTTGAACCATGAAAACAGTCGAATCTCCCACCTATTATTTCGCCACCAAGAAGTATGACATATCCTTCCCCCGTCTGGCCGAGGATATCGACGCCGATGTCGTGGTAATCGGCGGAGGTTTCTCTGGCATCAATACGGCGTTGGAGCTGGCCGAACACGGCATCACCAACATCGTGGTTCTGGAAGGCAAATATCTCGGCTATGGCGGCACGGGGCGCAATGGCGGGCAGGTCATGGCCGGTATCGGCCATGACATTGAAAAAATAAAAAAGCATGTCGGCCCGCAGGGGTTGGAGATGATCTTCAAGATCTCCAATCTCGGCGCCGGCATCATCGCCGATCGCGTGAAAAAATACGGCATCCAGGCGGACCTCTGCCACGGCTACGGCTATCTCGCCTATAATGACCGGCAGACGAAAACCCTGCAGAACTGGCTCAAGGAGTTCAAGGAGGTTGACCCGGCGCAAGACATTGAACTGCTAACCGGGCCTGACGTGCAGAAAGTCGTGGGCTCTCCCGTCTACAAGGCGGCGCTGAAACATATGGGCGGCGGCCATGTGCATTCGCTCAACCTGCTCCATGGCGAGGCGCAGGCGCTGGTCTCCCTGGGAGGACGCATCTTCGAGCACAGCCCCGCCGTGGAGATAACCTACGGCGAGCGGATCACCGTCCGCACGCCGGGCGGCACCATCCGCGCCGCCAAAATGCTCTGGGCGTGCGACAGTTTTCTCGCCAACATGGAGCCCTACATCTACAAAAAAACGATCAACACCCACGCCTTCCAACTGGCCACGGAGCCCTTGCCCGAAAGCGTGATCGAACGCATCAGCCCCATCCGCGGCGCCTTTTCTGACATCAGCCCAGTAATCAACTATTACCGCGTGACCCGTGAAAACCGCCTGCTCTTCGGCAGCGCGACACGCTATGTCGAATATATTCCAGCCGATCTGGCGGCCTGGAACCGGGCATTGATGCTCAAGGTCTTCCCCTATCTTGACCAGGTGAAGATTGACATGGCCTGGGGCGGGCCGATGGCTTGCAGTGTCAATCTTTTCCCGCAAATCGGTACATTGCCAGATCATAAAAACGTGTTCTATGTGCAGGGTTATTCCGGCTTTGGCGTCACGCCCAGCCATATCGTGTGCAAGGTGCTGGCCGAAGGCATGAGCGAAGGCTCAGCCCGGTATGACCTGCTGGCAAGCATTCCCCACATGAACATCATCGGCAAGGACAAAATGCGCAACGCCTGGCTCACGGCTGGAAAAATCTGGAATCAGGCGCAAGGCTATCTCAACGGCCGCGCGGCGTGAAATTTTACTTGAAAGGAAAATAACATGATGAATCTCAAACCAAGCTCTATTCCATCGCTCGAAAGCTGGGGAACCGTTGCCAATCTTGGCTCCGATATTCTGGAAGGTGAGGGGAGCGCATCTGGTCATCTCACCCACGGCACGCCGGAAACACCTCTCAGCGCCGGTTTTTTCGCCGTCAGCAAAAGCATATTCCGCATGGTCTATCCGTTTACCGAACATGCCATCGTGCTCGAAGGCGAAGTAACCCTGAAGAACGAGGCAACGGGCGAAATACAAAGCTACAGGCCCGGCGAAGGATGGATGATCGAGAAAGGAACCCCCATTCTCTGGACCGTGCACAGCCCGCGTTTCGTGAAACACTACATGGCCGTGATATAACATCATAAAGCAGAACGGCGCGCCTTGCGCCGGCGGCATCAAACAAGATTAGCGGCAATCTCAATGTTCAGCGGCCCAATCAACCCCCGCCATAGGCAAGGCGGTTGCGGATGAGGCAGAGGGGCAAGAGCTTGCCGCGTTTGATCGTGTAAATACCGGCACCCGGCGGTTCGCCGGGCAAGGCGCCGCCGCCATGGGCCAACTCGATATACGTCTTCCCCCGCCAGGCTATCAGATAATCATCGCCGCCATCACATCCCGGCTGCAGGTTCGTCAGCGCATCATTCAGCCTGGAATCAGGCACATCCATATTCTTCAAATCATAAATGTTAATGCCGTTCCACGCGCAGGCCGCTCCTTCGCCCGGCTCTCCAGGCATGAAACTGGAATGAGCAAACACATAAGTTTTCTCATCATCGCCGATACGTGCGCTCACAATGTCGCTTAAGCCATCCTCTTGGGCAATCGCGGCATTTTTGGCATTCAGCCGAACATTCGCGGCGGCGCGAAGCAGTTTCCCGCCATGCAGCAAGGCATTGCACAACGCAAGCCCCTGGCCGGTCATGAGCACGGGCGCCGCGCTCACGGGAACAATGGTGCCGATGACACCATGGCCAGGCATCACAATCTGGATACGCGCATAATCCTCCATCCCATCTCCCAAGCTTTGCGCATTGGCGGCAGCATTAATGGCGGATTCATTTATATCCAATGCATAATAATGGCCTCTGTAAGCGATCAGTTTAAGCTCATCCCCGGGCCCGTTGCCAAACGCCCCGCTCCCTCCAATCGGGCTGAAATCAACCGGAGCGGCCTGCGCCGCGGAATCACCAGGGTCGGATTGCGGCTTGGTGAAGGCGAGAAGAGTGCCGGGAGCCTCTCCATCCGGCGAGGTAAGCGCATAAACATAATAAACCTTGCCATCCCCGAGCAGATTGACAGGCGCACCATCC
>JAKBAQ010000062.1 GCA_021808985.1 Pseudomonadota bacterium | reverse complement strand
GCCGGCACGGATGAGGGCAAGAAGCTCTATTGCATCTATGTCGCCGTCGGGCAGAAGCGCTCAACCGTGGCGCAGCTGGTGCGCACGCTGGAGGAGCAGGGCGTGATGGAATATTCCATCGTCGTCGCCGCCACCGCGTCCGACCCGGCGCCGATGCAGTATCTCGCCCCCTATACCGGCTGCACCATGGGCGAATATTTCCGCGACAACGCGATGCACGCGCTGATCGCCTATGACGATCTTTCCAAGCAGGCCGTCGCGTACCGCCAGATGTCGCTGCTGCTGCGCCGCCCGCCGGGCCGTGAGGCCTATCCGGGTGACGTGTTCTACCTGCATTCGCGCCTGCTGGAGCGCGCCGCCAAAATGTCGGACGACATGGGCGCCGGCTCACTCACGGCCCTGCCCGTCATCGAGACGCAGGCGGGCGACGTCTCCGCCTATATCCCGACCAACGTGATCTCCATCACCGACGGCCAGATCTTCCTGGAGACCGAATTGTTCTTCAAGGGCATCCGCCCCGCTGTTAACGTCGGCCTTTCGGTCTCGCGCGTCGGCTCCGCCGCGCAGATCAAGGCGATGAAGCAGGTGGCCGGCAAGATCAAGCTGGACCTCGCGCAGTACCGCGAAATGGCGGCCTTCGCGCAGTTCTCCTCCGATCTCGACCCCTCGACCCAGAAGCTGCTCGCCCGCGGCGCGCGCCTGACCGAGCTGCTGAAGCAGCCGCAATACCGGCCGCTCTCGGTTGAGGACCAGGTGGTTTCAGTGTTCGCCGGCACGCGCGGCTATATGGACGATCTGCCGGTTTCGGCGATCGGCAAGTTCGAGGCGCATCTGCTCTCGGAGCTGAAGGCGCGCGAGCCGGGCATTATCGAGGCGATCCGCAAGGACCAGCAGATCAAGCCCGATACCGAGACCAAGCTGATCGCCTTCATCGAGAACTTACTCCGTACATTTGGATAATTTCCGATGCCCAGCTTGAAAACCCTGCGCAATCGCATCAACAGTGTGAAATCGACGCAAAAGATCACCAGCGCGATGAAGATGGTCGCCGCGGCGAAGCTGCGCCGCGCGCAGGCGCAGGCGGAGGCCTCGCGCCCCTATGCCAAGCGCATGGGCGACATGATGGGCGCCCTGGCCGCCGCCGAGGCCGCCAACCCCAACGCCCCTGCCCTGCTGGTGGGCAACGGGCGCGACAAGACCCACCTGCTGCTGGCCATCACCGCTGACCGCGGGCTGGCCGGGGCCTTCAACGGCAATATCTCCAAGCATGTGCGCCTGCAGGTTCAGGCGCTGGAGGCCCAGGGCAAGACCGTGAAAATCTTCACGCTCGGGCGCAAGGGCAACGACTCCCTGCGCCGCGACCTGGAAGCCAAGATCATCGGCACGAAGAATTTCGTCGGCAAGAAGACGCTGGAATTCTCCGATGCCGAGGCCATCGCGCAGACCATCATCGGCCTGTTCCGCGATGAGGCGTTCGATGTCTGCACCCTGGTGTTCAACCGCTTCCATTCGGTGATGACCCAGACCGTGACCGAGACGCCGCTGATCCCGGCCGCCGCCCCCACCGCGAACGACAATACCGCCCCGGAGCAGAATTACGAGGTTGAGCCCGACGACGGCACCCTGCTGGAGCGGCTGCTGCCGCGCAATCTGGCGGTGCAGATCTACGCGGCGCTGCTCGAAAACAGCGCCGGCTTCTACGCCAGCCAGATGACGGCCATGGACAGCGCCACCCGCAACGCGGGCGACATGATCAAGAAACTGTCCCTGACCTACAACCGTGCCCGGCAGGCGAACATCACCAAAGAACTCATCGAGATCATCTCCGGCGCTGAAGCCGTTTAAGGTAGAGAGACAATGGCAAGCAATAACACTGGTCGCGTAACGCAGATCCTCGGCGCCGTCGTCGACGTGCAGTTCGAAGGCGAGCTGCCCTTCATCCAGAACGCGCTGGAAACCAAAATCGGCGACCGCACTTTGGTGCTGGAAGTGGCCCAGGAAATCGGCGAGCGCACGGTGCGCTGCATCGCCATGGACACGACCGACGGCATGGTCCGCGGCGCCGAGGTCTCCGACACTGGCGCGGCCATTTCCGTCCCGGTCGGCCCCGGCACGCTGGGCCGTATCCTCAATGTCATCGGCGAGCCGATCGACGAGCGCGGCCCGATTGTGGCGACGGGGCGCATGCCCATCCATCGCGACGCCCCGGCCTTCGAGGAACAGTCGGCCTCGGCTGAAATCCTCGTCACCGGCATCAAGGTGGTCGACCTGCTGGCCCCCTACCAGAAGGGCGGCAAGACCGGCCTGTTCGGCGGCGCCGGCGTGGGCAAGACGGTGCTGATCCAGGAGCTCATCAACAACATCGCCAAGGGCCATGGCGGCGTGTCCGTGTTCGCGGGCGTGGGTGAGCGTACCCGTGAGGGTAACGACCTCTACCATGAAATGATCGACGCCGGCGTCATCAAGCTGGGCGAGAACGACACCGAGGGCTCCAAGGTGGCGCTGGTTTATGGCCAGATGAACGAGCCGCCGGGCGCGCGCGCCCGCGTCGCCCTCTCGGGCGTGACCATGGCCGAATATTTCCGCGACGTCGAAGGCCAGGACGTGCTGTTCTTCGTGGACAACATCTTCCGCTTCACCCAGGCGGGCGCCGAAATGTCGGCGCTGCTGGGGCGCATTCCCTCGGCCGTGGGCTACCAGCCCACCCTGGCGACCGACATGGGCGCGCTGCAGGAGCGCATCACCTCCACCAAAAAAGGCTCCATCACCTCGGTGCAGGCCATTTATGTGCCCGCCGACGATTTGACCGACCCGGCGCCGGCCACCTCCTTCGCCCATCTGGACGCGACCACGGTGCTCAACCGCGCGATCTCGGAAAAAGGCATCTACCCGGCGGTGGACCCGCTGGACTCCACCTCGCGCTCGCTGGACCCGCGCATCGTGGGCGAGGAGCACTATCAGGTTGCCCGCGACGTGCAGCGCATCCTGCAAACCTACAAATCCTTGCAGGACATCATCGCCATTCTCGGCATGGATGAACTCTCGGAAGACGACAAGCTGGTCGTGGCGCGTGCCCGCAAGATCGAGCGCTTCCTCTCGCAGCCATTCCATGTCGCCGAGGTCTTCACCGGCTCGCCCGGCGTGTTCGTGAAGGTCGAGGACACCATCCGCAGCTTCAAGGCCATCGTCGCCGGCGAATATGACCACCTCCCCGAGGCCGCCTTCTACATGGTCGGCACCATCGAGGATGCGGTCGCCAAGGCCGAAGCCATGGCCGCGAAGGCTTGAAAATGCCGCTCGTCCTGGAAATCATCAGCCCGGAGAAGCTCCTGCTGTCGCGGGATGTCGACATGGTCGTCATCCCCGGCGCCGAGGGTGATATCGGCGTGCTGCCGGGCCATGCCAAGCTCATCACGGGCTTGCGCGGCGGGCTGGTGGATATCTACGAGAACAACGCCATCACCGACCGCTTTTTCGTCCCCGGCGGGTTCGCCGAGGTTACTGAAAGCTATTGCGCCGTGCTGGCTGACGGGATCATCCGCCAGTCAGAGCTTGACCCCGCCAAGGCCGCCGAAGCCGTGAGCGCCGCCAAGGCCGCCTATGACGCCGTGGATATGAACGACGCGGAAGCCTACCGTGTGGCGAGCGACAGGCTGATCTCCGCCCAGGCGATGGTGGACAGCATTTCGCCGCAGCGGGGCGAGAAAGGCTGAGCGGGGCCTGACAAACACATACGGACCAAACAGCCCGGCGCATGCGCCGGGTTTTTTTTTATGCCCGTGGATGCGCCTTGCGCCAAACCTCCATCAGCTGCGCCGTATCCACATCCGTATAGCGCTGCGTCGTCGAAAGGCTGGCATGGCCCAGAAGTTCCTGGATCGAGCGCAGATCCGCGCCGCCGGCCAGCAGGTGCGTGGCGAAGGAGTGGCGCAGGGCATGGGGAGTCGCGTGTTCGGGCAACCCGCTGCTCCGGCGGAAGTCTCGCAGGGTCTTCTGCACCACCCCGGCATTCAGCCGCCCGCCGCGCGCGCCCACGAACAGGGGCTCATCGCGCCCCGGGTTTGGATGCAGCCGCAGATACACCGCGAGCGCCTCGCGCACCGCGGGCAATACTGGCACGATCCGCTGCTTGTTGCCCTTGCCGGTTACGCGCAGCGCCTCATAGGCCGGCGGCAAATCGCCCACGTTGAGGCAGAGCGCCTCGTTGATGCGCAGCCCAGCGCCGTAGAGCAGCATCATCAGCGCCGTGTCACGCGCCTGGATGGCGGCGGTATCGCTGGCCTCGCCAATGTCATGCGCCACGGACTTCGCGTCATCGGGGCTGAGCGCGCGGGGCAGCGGGCGGCGCGGGCGGGGGCGCGATATCAGCGCCAGCGCCGTGCCGTCGACCGCGTGCCGCTTTTTCAGAAACCGGAAAAAGGTCTTGAGTGCCGAGAGTTTGCGCGCCCGCGTGGCGTTGCCCGCCCCGGCCTTCGCCTCGGCGGCGATCCAGGCGCGGAAATCCGCCGCGCGCAGGCCGCGCAGCATGGATAAATCTGGCGCGCCGCCCACATGGGTGGCGCAAAAGCGCAAAAAGGCGGGCACATCGCGCCCGTATGTCTCCAGGGTTTTGGCGGCGGCCCGGCGCTCCGCGCCGAGCCAGTCCAAAAACTCGCTTGTCAGGTCTTCAGGCAATCGTCTGCCCGGTCTTGGCCCAATCAGCCGTGAAGGCGGCCAGGCCCTTCTCGGTGAGGGGGTGGGCGTAGAGCTGCTTGATGACGGCGGGCGGAATCGTCGCCACGTCGGCGCCCATTTTCGCCGCCTCGATCAGATGGATCGGGTTGCGGATGGAGGCGGCGAGCACCTCGGTCTTGATGTTCGGGTAGTTCGCGTAGATCTGCACAATGTCAGCGATCAGATCCATGCCGTTCTGGCCGATATCATCCAGCCGGCCGATGAAGGGGGAGATGAAGGCGGCGCCGGCCTTGGCGGCGAGCAGCGCCTGCGCGGCGGAGAAGCACAGGGTCACGTTCACCATCACCCCCTCCTGGCTGAGCGCGTGGCAGGCGCGCAGCCCGTCCTGGGTCAGCGGCACCTTGATGGTCACGTTCTGCGCGATCTTGCGCAGCACGGCGGCTTCCTTGAGCATCTGGTGATAGTCGGTGGCGGCCACCTCGGCGCTCACCGGGCCGGGGACGACATCACAGATCTCGGCGATCACCTCCAGGATGTTGCGGCCGGATTTGGCGATGAGCGACGGATTCGTCGTCACGCCGTCGAGCAGGCCGGTGGCGGCCAGTTCGCGGATTTCGGAAATTTCAGCAGTGTCGACGAAGAATTTCATGAGTTACTTTCCGGTGTGAGAAGTCTGGTGCAAAGCATACAGCATGGAGGCCGCAAATCGAAGCACCCGCGTCAGCGTGTTGCTCCCATACAAGTTCGACACGCCATTTACCTATGCGGCGGCGCAGGCGCTGCCGCCGGGCACGCTGGTGCGCGTGCCGCTGGGCACGCGCATGGTGGTGGGCGCCGTATGGGCCGATGCACCTGACGAGGCGGTGAAAACCAAGCCCATCGGCGAGGTGCTCGATTTTGCGCCGCTGCCAGCGCAGCTGCTGGCGTTTATTGACTGGGTCGGTGCCTACACGCTGAGCAAGCGGGGCAGCGTGCTGGCCCTGGCGCTGAAGGAGGGCCTGCTCGCGCCCCCCACCAAGCGCGCCAAGACGCATGCCTTTGGCGGCGCGGACCCGGCGCATCCGGGGCCGGCACTCTCAACGCAGCAGGCCATGGCCGCCGAACGGCTGCGCGGCGCGGTGGCGGCGCGGGCATTCAGCGTGACGCTGCTGGATGGCGTGACCGGCTCGGGCAAGACCGAGGTGTATCTCGAAGCCGTGGCGCAAGCCCTGCGCGAGGGCCGGCAGGCCTTGGTGCTGCTGCCGGAAATCGCGCTCTCAGTGCAGTTTTTGCAGCGCTTTGAGCGCCGTTTCGGCGCGGCGCCGGCGGTATGGCATTCCGAGCTGACCCCCGCTTTGCGGCGCGAGACCTTTCGCGCGGTGGCGCAGGGGCGGGCGAATGTGGTCATCGGCGCGCGCTCGGCGCTGTTCCTGCCCTTCCCCGCCCTCGGGCTGATCGTCGTGGATGAGGAGCATGAGAGCGCCTTCAAGCAGGAGGATGGCGTGATCTACAACGCCCGCGACATGGCGGTGGTGCGCGCCCGGCTCTCGGCCGCGCCCTGCGTGCTGGTGAGCGCCACGCCGAGCCTGGAGAGCGTGGAAAACGCGGCATCGGGCCGCTATGCGCGGCTGGACCTGCCCTCCCGCCACGGCGGCGCCACGCTGCCGCTGGTGCGGGCGATAGATTTGCGCGCGGACCCGCCGGCGCGGGGCAAATTTCTCTCACCCGCGCTGTTGGAAGCCATGCGCGAGACCCTGGCGCGTGGCGAGCAGGCGATGCTGTTCCTCAACCGCCGGGGTTATGCGCCGCTCACCCTCTGCCGGCGCTGCGGCCACCGGCTCTCCTGCCCCAACTGCACCGCCTGGCTGGTGGAGCACCGCAGCCATACACGCCTCATCTGCCACCATTGCGGCCACAACACCGCCATGCCGGAAAAATGCCCGGCCTGTGAGGCCGAGGGCAGCTTCGTGCCCATCGGCCCCGGCGTGGAGCGCATCGCCGAGGAGGTCTCGCTGCTGTTTCCCGAGGCCAGCGCGCTGGTCATGGCCTCGGACCATATTTGCGGCCCCAGGCAGGCCGCCGAGGCGGCCGCGCGCATTACCGAGCGCGGCGCGGATATCGTCATCGGCACGCAGATGGTGGCCAAGGGCTGGCATTTTCCGCATCTCACGCTGGTTGGCGTGGTGGATGCCGACCTCGGCCTTGCCGGCGGCGACCTGCGCGCGGGCGAGCGCACCGTGCAGATGCTGCACCAGGTGGCCGGGCGGGCCGGGCGCGCCCAGGCGCCGGGCACCGTGCTGCTGCAAAGCTTCGCGCCGGAGCATCCGGTCATCGCGGCGCTCATCTCCGGCAATTTGCAGGATTTCTACGCCCAGGAGGCTGCCGCGCGCCGGCCCGGCCACTGGCCGCCTTATGGACGGCTGGCGGCGCTCATCGTGAGCGCCACCAACGAGAAGCTGGCCGACCAGACCGCCCGGGCGCTCAGCCTCACCGCGCCGCGCGGCCCTGGAATCGAGGTGCTCGGCCCCGCCCCGGCGCCCTATGCGCTGCTGCGCGGGCGCTTCCGCCGCCGCCTGCTGCTGAAGACGGCGCGGCATGTCCACATACAGGCCCTGCTGCGCGACTGGCTGGCGCAGACCGAAATAAACCATTCCAGTAGAGTTGATATAGATATAGACCCCGTCTCATTTATGTAGCTTGCGTGAAAGAAGAGGTTACAGCATAAATACCCTATGATATTCATAGGGAATATATCCGCCCAGCCTGGCTATGTGCTCTCCGGCCTGCTCGTTGGGCTGCTCGTCGGCATGACCGGCGTCGGCGGCGGCTCGCTGATGACGCCGCTGCTGGTGCTGCTGTTCGGCCTGCACCCTGCCACCGCCGTCGGCACCGACCTGCTGTTCGCCTCGGTGACCAAGAGCGTGGGCACCAGCATCCACAGCGTCGGCAAGACGGTTGACTGGACGATCACCGCCCGCCTGGCCACCGGCTCGGTGCCGGCGACCATCCTCACGCTGCTGGCCCTCGCTTATTTCGGCGCCACCAGCAAAACGGTCACGCACCTCATCTCCCTCACGCTGGGCATCGCCCTGCTGCTCAGCGCCACTTCCCTGCTGTTCAAGGACTGGATCATCACCCATGCCAGCCGGCACTGGCCCGGAAGCGGACGGGAGGGCTCGGCCTGGAGAACAATCCTGGTCGGCTGCATCGTCGGCATCCTGGTCTCGCTCTCATCGGTGGGCGCGGGGGCGCTGGGCACCATCGCCCTCATCTATCTCTACCCGCGCCTGCCGCTCGTGCGCATCATCGGCTCGGACATCGCCCATGCCGTGCCGCTCACCCTGCTCGCCGGCCTCGGCCACTGGTATCTCGGCACGGTGGACTTCCACCTCCTCGGCGCGCTTCTGCTCGGCTCCATCCCCGGCATCATCGCCGGCAGCTGCGCCGCCCGCTACACGCCGGACAGGGTGATAAAACCCTGCCTCGGCATCATCCTCGCCCTCACCGGGCTCAGGCTGCTGGCGCGCTAAAGGACAGATTGCCCCGCCTTGCCGGGTGAGGTGAGGAGCAAATACAGCACCCCGCCCAGCACGAAGGAGACGATGAAGGTGCTGTCGCCAAACTGCGGATAGGCGGCGGCGAACCAGCCGGTATGCAGGGTCTGGTTCCAGAACGGCTCGGAAGCCACGACCGTGACCACCCAGGCGACGAACGCGGCGCTGAGGCCGCCGAGGCGGGAGGTGCGCTTGGTGAGGTGGCAGAACAGGGTGATGGAGATCCACGGCACGGTCCAGTAGCCGAGCAGGAAGAGGAAATTCTCGTAATTGGTGATGAAGTTTTCGGCCGCCAGCACGGAGATGATGGTGCCGATGGTGCCGGTGAGCAGCGCCGCCCAATGCTGCTTGATCTTGACGCCGATGGCCAGGGCCGAGAGCGTGGCGGAATAGATGTTGAGGATATTGGCGCTGACGGTGCCCAGCACCACCGCGATCAGCAGCGGGGTCTTCAGCCATTCGGGCATCCAGCTGGTGAACAGGTCAGACGGTTTCGAGAAGGATACGGACGCGCCGATCAGCGCGCCCAGCGCCTCGATCCATACGGTGGAGATCAGCGATCCCCAGAAGGCGTAGGTGCGCACGGTCTTCTTCACCGCCGCCGGGTTCTGGTTGGTGCGCAGGTAGCGGGTATAGTCCGACGAATAGGGGATCCAGCCGACGACATAGCCGACCATGATGGAGGTGGCGAGCATGAAGGCGCCGGAGAAACCGCCCACGGCGGCTTCGGATTTCACGTTTTCCGGCACCGAGACGCCGAGATGCCGCACCGCGACGAAGGTGAGCGCCAGAAACACCAGGGTCAGCACATAGACGAGGTATTTCTCCGTCACCTGGATCAGGTCATGCCCGACAAAGGCGATGGCCACCTGCACGGCCGACAGGAAAATGATGCTGACGACCAGGTTGCCGCCGAAAAAATACTGCAACGCATAGGCGCCGACGATGGTGTTGACCGCGAACCAGGAAAAGCCGCCCAGGAAGTTGAGCAGCGAGGGCAGCTTGTTGCCGAACCTGCCGAACCAGTTGGCGCCCTGGATCATCTGCGGCAGGCCATATTCCACGCCGAAGGTGCTGAAGAAGGCCAGCACCAGCCCGCCGAGCACGTTGGCGATGAGAATGGCGGCCAGCGCCGCGGTGAAGGAGAGCCCGAGCCAGCCGGTGGCGAGCGCGCCGGTCGTGAGGGTCGCGAATTCGATATTCGCCGCCATCCAGAGGCCGAACACGGCCTTCGGGTTGCCGTGGGTCTCCTGCAGGGAGACTTCGGCGATTCCCTTTTCCTCAATAATGCCAAACAGTTCGGATGTGACCTCAGCCGTCATTCTTCGCTCCAGCACGGCGCAAGGCCGCCAAAAAATTCATCAAGCAGCCCCACGTCAGCCGAACCATCGCGCCGCGGCGGTATTAAAAATCTCGCAATATTTCAGTGCAGCGTCAAGCAATTACCTTGCAAGCGCAAAAAACAGGCAAAACGGCGGGAGACGGATTTAGCCGCGCAGTTGCGCGAGCCGCGCCAGGGTGGCCTCCACGGTTGGCTGGACCTCGTAAAGGCCGCTCACCGTGTCACGGGCGAAGCCGCGCGCGATGGCGCCGTTGACCATGGCGACAAAAGGCTGCGCCCAGCCCAGCAGATCAACCAGGATGATCGGCTTGTCGTGCTGGCCGAGCTGCTTCCAGGTCAGAATTTCGATGGTTTCATCAAAAGTTCCCAAACCGCCGGGCAGCACGACGAAGGCGTTGGCCAGCGCGAACATGCGGCGCTTGCGGGTGTGCATGGAGTCGGTGACGAAGAGCTCCGAGAGGCCGTGCAGCTCCTCCTCGCGGCCACGCAAAAAGTCTGGGATGATGCCGGTGACATGGCCGCCAGCCGCCAGCGCCGCGCGGGCGGTGGTGCCCATGAGGCCGACATTGCCGCCGCCAAAAACCAGCTTCATGCCCTGCCCGGCCAGCCCCTGGCCCAGCGCGTCCGCGGCCTGGACATAAGCGGGATCGGCGCCGGGAGAGGAGCCGCAGAATACGGTGACGGAGAAACTGCTCATGGTGTCGGTTTTGCCTCGCTTCCTGTATAGACCGGTTCGTGGCAGGCTATTTGCCAGTTAGCAAGCATGTGGCGCGCGGGAAACAGGGGTTGGACTATGGCTGAAATGACGCGGAAATATGGTGGGATCGCCGCGCTCGCGCTGCTGGCGTGCTTGGCGATCGGGGGATTGTTGTATTTGAGCGCCAAGCCGCAATTGCAGCCCACCCCGCCCGCGCCGCCGCCCCCGCCGGCCGTGACCGTGGTGCCCCCGACCTTTGACGTGGTGCGCGTGGATGCGCACGGCAACGCGGTGCTGGCCGGGCGCGCGGTGCCGGGGGCAATTGTCACCATCAAGAGCGGGGACCATGTCATCGGCACGGCGACCGCCGATGCGCAGGGGGCCTTCGTGCTGGTGCCAGGCACGCCGCTGCCGCCCGGCGCGCAGGAGATCACGCTCTCCGAGACGCTGAACGACGGAACCAAGGTGGCGGGGCAGGAGGTTGCCGCCATCAACGTGCCGGCGGGCGGCAAGGGGAGCGCGCTGGCCGTGGTCTCTGGGCCCAACGGCAGTGTCGTGATGTCTGGCCAGGGGCCGCTCGCGGGCACTTTGGGCATGGGCACCGTGGATTATGACGCCAACGGCCATGCGCTGTTCGGCGGCACCGCGCCGCCGGGCGCGAAGGTGAGTGTCAGCCTTGGCGGCAAGCCGGTGGGCGAGGCGGTGGCCGGGCCGGATGGGCGGTGGCACTTCATCGCCCCCACACCCGCGGCCAGCGGCACGATAACCCTGCTGGCGACCACCGCGGACGGGAAAGTGCTGCCGCCGGTGGATGTGCCCTTCACGCTGCAAACCCTGCCGCAGGCCGTCGCCGCCGGGAATGTGGTGATCGTGCCCGGGGATAATCTGTGGACAATCTCGCAACACGTGTATGGGCACGGCATGATGTACACCGTGATATATGCGGCCAACGCCAACCAGATACAGAACCCCAACCTGATCTACCCCGGGCAGAAATTCATTCTGCCGCAACCGCAAAAGGCCCCGTGATGGATATTCTCGAGAGCATCAAATCAGTGCTGGCGCCGCCGCATAAGGCTGGCTACCCGTTCATATTGGGGGGAATCGCGGTGGCGGTGCTGGGGCTGCTGCTCTGGCACGTGCTCACCTGGGCGGGGCTGCTGTTCACCCTGTTCTGCCTGTATTTCTTCCGCGACCCGGAGCGCGTGCCGCCGCCGCGCGCGGGCGCGCTCATCGCGCCGGCCGATGGGCTGGTGGTGAGCATAGAGCGCGCTGCCCCGCCGGCGGAGCTGGGGCTGGGCCATGAGCCGCGCACCCGGGTGGCCATTTTCCTCTCGGTGCTGGATGTGCATGTGAACCGCGCGCCCGCGGCCGGCGTGGTGCGCAAGATCGCGTATCATCCGGGCAAGTTTTTCGGCGCGGCGGATGAGAAGGCGTCGGATGAAAATGAGCGCAACGCGCTGATCCTGGATCTGCCGGGCGGGCAGGAGCTGGTGGTGGTGCAGATCGCCGGGCTGATCGCGCGGCGGATTTTGTGCGACGTGCGCGAGGGCCAGAGCCTCGCGGCGGGCCAGCGGTTCGGCATCATCCGCTTTGGCAGCCGCACCGATTTGTATCTGCCCGAAGGCTGCGCGCCGCTGGT
>JAKBAQ010000061.1 GCA_021808985.1 Pseudomonadota bacterium | reverse complement strand
AGGCTTTGATTGTCCTGCACGAAATGCTCGGTGAAGCCCTGGGCGGCGAGTTTGGCCGCACTCCAGGTTTCGGAGAAGAAGCCGCGGGAATCACCGAATTTGGGCGGGGTGATGAGCAGGACCTCGGGGATGTTGAGGGGTTCGATTTTCATCAGTGGTGCGTTCCGTTCGCGATGTCTTGAAGGATCTGCCCGAGTTCGGTTTTCTTGATGCGCTCGGCCTGCGCCATGAGCTGGGCGGTGTCGATGAAGCCCATGCGGAAGGCGACCTCCTCCGGGCAGCCGACCAGGTTGCCCTGGCGGCTCTGGATGGTTTGCACGAAGGTGGCGGCCTGGATCAGGGAATCGGGTGTGCCGGCGTCGAGCCAGGCGGTGCCGCGGCCCAGGCGTTCAACATGCAGAGTGCCCTCGTGCAGATAGATCTGGTTGAGATCGGTGATTTCCAGCTCGCCGCGGGCGGAGGGCTTTACCTGACGGGCGAATTCAGTGACGCGGTGATCGTAGAAATAGAGGCCGGTGACCGCCCAGGGGGAGGTGGGGTTTTTCGGTTTTTCGACGATTTCGATGGCCTTGCCTTGCGCGTCGAAGCTGATGACGCCGTAGCGCTCGGGGTCGCGGACCTGATAGGCGAAGACGGTGGCGCCCTCGGGCCGGGCGCCGGCGGCGCGCAGCAGGGTGGAGAGATGGTCACCGTGGATGAGATTGTCGCCCAGGGCCAGGGCGCAGGGCTGGCCGGCGATCCAGTCAGCGCCGATGAGGAAGGCCTGGGCGAGGCCCTCCGGCTTGGGCTGCTCGGCATAGGTGATGCGCACGCCGAGATGCGAGCCGTCATGGAACAGGCGCTGGAATTGCGGCAGGTCGGCGGGGGTGGAGATGATCAGCACGTCACGGATGCCGGCGAGCAGCAGGGTGGAGAGCGGGTAGTAGATCATCGGCTTGTCATAGACCGGGAGCAGCTGCTTGGAGGTTGCCTGGGTCATGGGATGCAGGCGGGTGCCGGAGCCGCCGGCGAGGATGATGCCCTTGGTGATCATGCTTTTTCTCCGCCCAGGCGCTGCCCGGCATATTTTTGGGTTTGGATGCCGCGCCACCAGGTCTCATGGGCGAGATACCAGTCAATCGTGGCGGCGAGGCCGCGCTCGAAATCGTGTGCCGCCTTCCAGTCCAGCGCCGCTTCGGCGGTGGAGGGGTCGATCTCGTAGCGGTGGTCGTGGCCGGGACGGTCGCGTACATAAGTGATAAGGCGGGCGCGCGGGCCGTTGGGGCTGGGACGCTTGGCGTCAAGGATGGCGCAGATGGCTTTCACCACGTCAATGTTCCGGCGCGGCTGGCGGGGGCCGATGCAGTAGGTCTCCCCAGGTGTGCCAGATTCCACGACCTTGAGCAGGGCCTGGGCGTGATCCTCGACAAACAGCCAGTCGCGCGTGTTGAGGCCGTCGCCATAGACCGGCAGGGGCTTTTCATCGAGGGCGTTGATGAGGATGAGGGGGATCAGTTTTTCGGGGAACTGCCAGGGGCCGTAATTGTTGGTGGTGTTGGAGACGATGACGGGCAGGGCATAAGTGTGGCCCCAGGCGCGGACCAGATGGTCAGACGCCGCCTTGCTCGCGGAGTAGGGGCTGCGCGGGTCGTAGGGGGTGTGCTCGTTGAAGGGCGGGTCTTCATCGGCGAGGGCGCCGAACACCTCATCGGTGGAAATATGGTGGAAGCGGAAGCCGGCGCGGCGCGCGGCGGGGAGGGTGGTGTAATATTCCCGGGCGGCTTCCAGCAAGGTGAAGGTGCCGGTTACATTTGTATGAATAAAGGCGGCGGGGCCGTCGATCGAGCGGTCGACATGGCTTTCGGCGGCCAGATGCATCACCGCGTCGGGCTGGTGGGTGGCGAAGGCGGCGCGCATGGCGGCGCTGTCGGTGATGTCAGCCTTGATGAGGGTGTGGCGGGGGTGGGCGAGCGCGGTTTCCAGGGCGTCTTCGCAGGCCGCGTAGGTCATCTTGTCGATATTGATGATTTCATGCGGGCTGGCGGCGATGGCGTGCCGGATGACGGCGGAGCCGATGAAGCCGCAGCCGCCGGTGAGAAGAATTTTCATGCAGCATCCTGGTTAGCGGGATTTTGACGGGCTGCTTCAATCAGACATTGCGCTTGCGCGCAACTGCCCGGGCGGGCTTTGGCGTGGCCGCGCCGGGCCGCGCGCCGAGCTGAACCGAGACGCGGGCAAGGTAGGCGGCCTGTTCCGCGCGGATGGCGTTTCCGGGCTTCAGAGTTTTCACGATGATTTTATGCATGGCGGCGATTTCGGCGGTGTGCGCCTGGGCGGAGAGGCTCTGCGTGACGCCGCCGCCGTGGCGGCGGTGGGTGTTCAGCGGCTCGGCCAGATACACCACGTTGCCCGGCTGGGTTGTGAGCAGGGCGAGGTAGAGCCGCCAGTCGCCGGCGAGGCGCCAGGTTTCCAGCTCGGGCAGGGCATCCAGCGCGGCCAGCAGGGCCTCGCGCCGCCACAGCACGGCGCTGACATTGGGGATGAGGTTGCGCACGCTGAGCAGGCGTTCGGCGAAGGCGCGGGCCTCCCAGAGGCCGGAGGCGGCGAGCTCCTTGGCGCCGGAATCGAAATAATAGGATTGGTAGCTGGACATTACCTGCTGGCCGGTCTCGTTTACCGCGCGGCTGTCAGTGAAGGCGAGCAGGGGGGTGGGGGTGTTGTTCATCACCTCCAGCAGGCGGGCGAGGAAGTTGGGGGCGGCGCTGTCATCCGCCTCGCAGAGCCAGATGAACTCGCCTTTGGCCTCCCGCGCGGCGCGGCGCCATTGGGCGAAGACGGAGCCGGAGTTTTGCTGGTTGGGGATGAGGCGGATTTCGCGCCGCGCGGCCTGGGCGGTGGCCTGGGCGATGGTGAGGGAATCGTCGGTGGAGGCGTCGTCAAGGACCAGGATTTCCGCCAGCGGGTAGGTTTGCGCGAAAATGGAGTTCAGGCGCTCGGGCAGGTGGCGGGCGTAGTTGTAGTTGATGACGGCGGCGCTGACCGTGCGCAGGCGGGGATGGCTGAGGCGCAGGAGGGTTTCAACATAGGCTGGAAAGTTGAACCTCTGCTCGGCCATGGCGGCGAGGCGCGGGCGAAGCTGGTGGAGTTTTTCATGGTCGAGCAGGCTGGCCGTCTGCGCCAGGAAATCCTCGACATCGCCGAGTTTGGCGACGCGGCCGGCTTTTTCGCGGCGCAGCAGCTCGGGGATGCCGCCGGCTTCGTCAAAGGCGATGCAGGGCGCGCCGCAGGCGAGGGCCTCCATCACCACGCTCGGGTAGGGGTCTTCGCGGGAGGTGAGGGCGAAAATGTCAGCGGCGGAGAAATAGCCGGCGATGTGCTCGGTGAAGGGGATGTGGCGGAAGCAGCCGGCGGCGGTGAGCTTGGCCATCTCCGGGGCGAGGTAGGTTTTGAGCACCGGCTGGATGTTGCCGACCCAGAGGAAATGCACGCCGCCGCGCAAGGCGGTGAGCTTGCGCGCGAGTTGCAGGAAAAGATCGAAGCCTTTGCGGATGTCGGCGAAGCCGGCGCCGAGGATGAGGAAATCCTCATCCCCGATATTCAGCTCGCGGCGGATGCGGGTGCGAGCGGCGGGGTCGAACCGCATGTTCTGGTAGTTGCCTTGCGGCAGGATGATGTTGCCTTCGGTTTGCAGGGCAATGGCGCCGGCGAAGGCCTGGGCGGACAGGCGGGAGGAAAAGACCAGGCGGCTGGCGGCGGCGGCGGCGAGGCGGGATTGGATTTCGAGGTTATATTCCTGCAGGAGCTGAGGCATTTCATGCACCAGCAGGGTTGTCTGGATGCCGCGATTTTCCAGCCAGGGGACGACGCGCGAGGAGGCGGCGGAGTTGACGATGGCGGTGCGGATGCCGGCGGCGTGGTATTTGTCGAGCAGGTTGGCGATGATGGTTTTGTCGTAGGCGATGCTGACTTCGGCGGTTTCGTTATACGGGCCGAGCAGCGGGCCGACGCCGAGCAGCAGGAGATGGACCTTGAGGCCCCATTGGCGGCGCAGGTGGCGGGCGATGTGCAGCAGCAGAAGCTGCGCGCCGTGGGGGTGGGCATCGTGCCCGACGAGCAGGATGCCGGGGGCGAATTCGGCGGTTTCGGGCGCGCAGAGGGCGCGGGCGGTGGCGTTGAGGAAGGCGCCGCCAAAATGGATGTCAGGCTCCAGGAAGGCGCCTTCGGCCCATTCGTTCCAGGCGTTCACGCACAGGAGCGGCTCGCCGTGGAAGGGAGTCTCCCGCGCGTGGGCGACGAGTTTTTCCAGCCATGCCTGGTATTTCGCGGGCGTGGCGCCGTGCAGGACGAGGCCCTTGCCTTCGCGGCGGGGGTCGTTGTCCCAGCCGGGGACGATGGTTTTGATCAGCGGATAGTCAGGTGCCGGCATGCTGAGCGAGGTGTGGGCGATGGACTCATACGCATGCACGGTGGCGATGAAGTCGGGGTCCAGAAGGTCGAGCGTGCCGTTGAGGCGCGGGGTTTCCTGGCTGAGCTTGTGGGGGGGGAATTCGACCGCGCCGTCGAGCCCGTAGGGGGCGGGGTCGTAATCGCCGAGGCTTTGGGCCATCACGATCAGCGGGTTTTCATTGTGCAGGTCGCGGAACATCTGGCGCCATTTTTCGATGCGGGCGGCGGCGTCGGGGATGAGGGTGACGCGGTAGATCATCCATAATGGGCGGCCCTGCACGCGGATGTAGCGTGGGTCGGCGAAGAGGCGGGCGTGGCAGGCGATGAGGGCGGCGTCGTCGCTCTCAAGATATTCCTGCGCGATCAGCACTTCGCGCTCCAGCCCGTCCCAGCGGCGGGTCCAGTTTTCGTTTGCCCACATCGCGCAGAAGGGGAAATCGAGGCTGGGGTCGGCGAGGAGTTGCTCGAGCGGGGCCTCGAGGAGGCGGTGGCGGTTGAACCAGTAGGTGTAGAAGACGAAGCCCGAGAGGCCGGCACCTTTGGCCATTTCGATCTGGCGGCGCAGGGTGGAGGGAGTGTTGAGCGTGTAATAGCCAAGGTCGCGCGGGATGCGCGGTTGCAGGTGGCCGACGAAGCGCGGCAGGGCGCGGGTGAGGTTTGTCCAGTCAGTGAAGCCTTTGCCCCACCAGGCGTCGTTCTCAGGAATTTGATGGAATTGCGGCAGGTAATAGGCCAGCAATTTGGCTTTGCGCGGCGCGTGGGCGGGGAGGGGGCGAAGCTCCTCGAAATGCGGCGAGGGGCGGGTGGCGTGCTTCACCGCCGCCGGGATCAGGCCCTCATGCACGGGGCGGGATGGCAGAAACATGCCGCTCTCGCGGTTGGCGAGATAGTGCAGCAGCGGGTTTTGCCCGCCCAGCATTTCGGCATAGCGGTTGAGGTAGAATGCGATGTCGAACTCGGCGGAGGGGTTGCGGCCCTCGGCGGCGCCGAAGATGAGAAAATGCTCGAACGGGTCGGCGCCGCCGGCGGCGACGTCAGGATTATGTTCGAGGTAGTGGGCGGAGTCGAACAAGGGGAGGGGATTGACCTGGCCGGTGAAGCGACGCTCCAGATAATGTTTCAGGGATGGCTCGCGCGGGGGCAGCTTGTAGGTTTCGCGGTACCAGCGCGTGGCGAAATAGGGCGAGGGGTCGCGGCCCTCGGCGTCGCCGAAGGCGATGTAGTGCAGCAGCGGGTTGACATTCGCGGCGGCGATTTCAGGGTTTTTCGCGAGATACCAGGCAGGATCAAAATAGGGGTTGGGGCGCGCGCCCTGGCGCCAGCCGATCTGGCAGAAATGGGAGACGCCGTCTTCGCCGCGGGCTTCGACCTCGCGGTGCTGCGCGAGATACCAGGGGGAGAGGAATAATCCGCTTTGGCGGATCACCATGATTTCGGTCTGTAAATTATCCGCCAATGCTCGCGCCCTCCGGCGCCACCATGCGGCAGGTGGGGCGGGGTTGTCGACTGGTGGGGCGGGGGATTATTCGAAGGCGGCGTGGTCGAGCGCGGCGGGGCGGCTGATTTCGGGGCGGCTGATTTCGGGACGGCGCATGAGCAAAAGGCAGGCCATGGCCGGAATGGTGCTGAAGAGCATGAACTTATAATCGTCCATGTAGGCAATGATCTGCGCCTGGGTGTTGATCATGGAATCGAGCAGTGCGGCGCCGCTGGGGGTGGCGGGGTTGAGCAGGTGGCTGACCATGCCGCCGGTTTGCAGCCGCCGGCTGAAGGGGGTGATGAACTGGGCCAGGTTGGCGTGGACATATTGGGTGGCGTGGCTGAGCAGGGCGGAGGTGACGGAAATGCCCACCGCGCTGCCGACATTGCGCACCAGGCTGAGCAGCGAGGCGCCCTGGGTGCGAAGCTCGGCGGGGAGTGTGTAAAAGGCGATGACCTGCAGCGGCACGAAGACGAAGCCCAGGCCGAAGCCCTGGATGCCGATGGTGAGGGCGATGTAGGATTCGGGGACGTCGGGGGTCCAGCCGATCTGCATGTAGATGGAGACGCCGAGCACGATGTAGCCGAAGAGCATGAGGAGGCGGGCGTCGGTGCGGTTGACCAGCCGGCCGGCGATGAGCATGGCGGCCATGGTGCCCACCCCGCGCGGGGCCATGACGAGGCCGGCGGTGGCGACCGGGTAGTTGCCGAGATTCTCAAGATAGGGCGCCAGCAGCGCGGAGGAGGCGAGCAGCACCATGCCGACCGAGCCCATGGTGATGAGGGCGGCGAGGAAGTTGCGGTCTTCGAACACGGCGGGCGGGATGAAGGTGTTGCGGCCGGTGAGCATGTGCACCGTGAACAGGTAGAAGCCGAGGGCGGCGAGGGTGAAGCAGGCGATGATGGTGGGTGAGGAGAGCCAGTCCAGCTCTTGGCCGCGGTCCAGCGCGATTTGCAGCCCGGAGAGGGCGAGGGAGAGGACGGCGAAGCCCGTCCAGTCAAACTTGCCGGTGCCGCGGGGCTTTGCCTTGGGCATGAGCAGCGCCAGCCCGGAGATGGCGGCGATGCCGAAGGGCAGGTTGACGAAGAAGACGTAGCGCCAGTCAAAATTCGAGGTGAGGTAGCCGCCCAGGGTTGGCCCCAGGATGGGGCCGAGCATGACGCCCATGCCCCAGACGGACATGGCGGTGCCGCGCTGGGAGGCGGGGTAGATGTCCATCATGGTGGACTGGCTGAGCGGCACCAGGGCGGCGCCGAAGGCGCCTTGCAGCAGGCGGTAGATGACGATCTGGTTCAGCGATCCGGCGAGGCCGCAGAGCATGGAGGTGATGGTGAAGCCCACCAGGCAGGCGATGAACAGGTTTTTGCGGCCAAAGCGCGCGGAGAGCCAGCCGACTGGGGCCGTCATGATCGCGGCCATGACGACGTAGGAGGTCAGCACCCAGGTGATCTGGTCATAGGAGGCGGACAGCGTGCCCTGCATGTAGGGCAGGGCCACGTTGGCGATGGTGGTGTCGAGCGCCTGCATCAGCGTCGCGATCATCAGGCAGATGGTGAGCAGGGCCCGGTTTGGGGTGTCCTCGCCGGCGGCGGACTGTTCGGGGGGCATCAGAAAAGGTCCGAAAGGTGCCTGTGGTGCTTCGTGTCGATGGAGATTTCGGCGCTCATGCCGTCACGCAGCTGGAAGCCGGCCGGGCCGGAGGTGATTTTGACGCGCACGGGGATGCGCTGCACCACCTTGACCCAGTTGCCCGAGGAGTTTTGCGCCGGGAGGATGGAGAATTCCGAGCCGCTGGCCGGGCTGATGCTCTCCACCACGCCCTTCCAGGTTTGGCCTGGGTAGCTGTCAACGGTGATGGTGACGTTCTGGCCGTCGCGCACCCAGGTGAGCTGGTCTTCCTTCGGCTGGCTGGTGATGAAGACGTCGGTATCGGAGACCAGGCCGAAGGCGGCGGTGCCGGCGGGCAGGTACATGCCCGGCTGCAGCTGTTCCACCTGGGTGACGTAGCCGGAATAGGGGGCGCGCACGACGCTGTCCTTCTGGGCGACCAGGGCGTTGTTGAGCACGGCCGCGGCGCTTTGGTAGGCGGGTGTGTCGGCCACCGGGATGTTGGCGTTGCCGGAGAGTTTGGCGAGTTGCAGGCCGGCGGCCTGTTCCAGCTCGTCGAGCCTGGCCTGGTCGGCCTCGAGGGCGAATTGCGCGTCGTCGAAGGTTGAGCGGGTGACGCCGCCATTGCGGACCACGGCGGCGAAGCGGGCGAGGTCGGCCTGGTCCTTGGCGATTTGGATCTGCTGCTGGCCGATCAGGGCCAGGGCCTGGGCGTAGGCGCGCTTGGCGGCCTTTACGTCCAGCACGGCCTGGGCGAGCTGGGCGCGCGCGGCGGCGACGGCGATGGTGAAGCCGGTCTGGCTGAGGCTGAACAGCGGCTGGCCGGCGGTGACGTGCTGGTTGTCATGCACATAGACCTGCGCGACCAGGCCGGAGACATCAGTGGAGAGGGAGACCTTGGCGGCGTCGACATAGGTGTCGTCAGAGCTGACATAGCGGCCGCCAGTGAGCCAGAAGATGAGCGTGGCGAGGACGACGAACAGCACGCCGCCCAGCATGAGTGCTGGGCGCAGCAGACGGTTGCGGTTGATGCGCCGGACCGCCGCGGCGCCTGGGCGGTCTGGCTGAGCCGATTTCTCCCGTGCGATGGTGTTTGCCTGGGACATTATGCCGACTCCTTGAGTGTGGTGGCAGGCGGGGCCTGCAATAGGTTGGTTTTCATGCGCTGCAGGCCGTCAATGATGGTCTCGCGCGTGGGGTTGGGGATGCCATCGATGATGAAGGCGGCGAGGCAGCCCCATTGGTGGTTGATTTCCTCCAGCTTGGCCGTGGCCCGGGGGAGCAGGTGGAGACGCCAGATGCGCCGGTCCTGCTCGTCGGCGCGGCGCTCCACCAGGCCGGCGGCTTCCAGACGGTCCACCAGGCGGGCCACCGAGATCGGCTCGACCTCCAGAAGATCGGCGACTTCCTTCTGGCTGAGGCCGGGATTGCGGGCGAGGCGCAGCAGCAGGCTCCATTGCGCGCGGGTCATGCCCATTACGCGGGCGCGCTTGTCGGCCTCGACGCGGATCAGCCGGGCGACGTCGTGCAGCAGGATGAACATGTCGCGGTCAAATTCTTGGCTCATAGCGCACTACATTATAAGCGCGCTTATAATTTACACCTGGCTTTTACGCCTATCTGCCCAGCGCCTCGTGCAATACGGGAATGATGCCGGAGAGGGCGATCTGCACGCCGATGCCAAGCAGCAGGAACGCCGCGATGCGGGCGGTGACCTGGCGCCCGACGGTGCCGAGGATGGCTGCCATGCGGTCAGCCGTGGTGTAGGAGAGCCAGATGAGGATGGACAGGGTGAGCACCGCGAGGCTGGCGCCGGCATAAAAGGCGGCCATGGCGGACAGGCCGTCTGGCCGGACGGTGCCGAGGGAGACCGCGACGGCGATGGTGCCGGGGCCGGTGGTGAAGGGCAGGGTGAGCGGAAAGAAGGCGAAGCCGGCAAGATCCTGGTTGTGCGATTCGCTGACCGGGCGGGCTTCCTGCTCCTTGCGGGCGGAGGTGGTGTCAGGCGCGGAGAGCATCTCATAGGCGCGCAGGGAGACGACGATGCCGCCGGCGATGCGCAGGGCGTTGAGCGAAATGCCGAAGAAGCTGAGAATGTAGGTGCCGGCCCAGAGCGAGACCAGCATGACCAGGGTGGAGTATACCGCCACGCGGCGGGCCAGCGCGACGCGCTGCGTGTGCGATTGCTGGGTGGTGACCTCGTTGAAAATGATCGCCCCGCCCAGCGGGTTGACGATGGAGAACAGCGCCGGAAAGGCGAGCAGGAAAGCCGCGAGCGCGCCGGTGAGGGTCATGCCGGCAGGCTAGCAGCTTGCCCGGGGGAAGGCCATGAGGGTAAGCAGCGGCCATGAATAATTTGCTTGCCCCGGCGCTGGCCGGTTTCGCGCTCATGGCCGGGTTGATCGTGGCGATTGGCGCACAGAACGCGTTCATTCTCCGGCAGGGGCTGCTGCGGGCCAATGTGGGGCTGCTGGTGAGCATCGCCATCGGGATTGACGCCACGCTGGTGATTGCCGGGACCGCGGGGTTTGGCGGGTTCGTGCATGCGCATGCGGGGGTGCTGAAGGTGATCTCCTGGGCGGGGGCGGCGTTTATCGCCGGGTATGGGCTGCTGGCCATCCGGCGGGCGCTGCATCCGGGGAGTTTGATGCCGACCGATGGCGCGCGGCTGAGCCCGGCGCAGGCGGCGCGCACGGTGCTCGCGGTTTCGCTGCTCAACCCGCATGTGTATTTGGATACGGTGGTGCTGGTGGGGGGGATTGCAGGGCGGTATCCGGGCGCGGCGCGCGTGGCTTATACGCTGGGGGCGATCGCGGCTTCGGCGCTGTGGTTCTCGCTGCTGGGCTTTGGCGCGCGGCTGTTGGGGCCGGTATTCGCCCGGCCCGTGGCGTGGCGGGTGCTTGATGGCGTGATCGCGGTGATCATGTTCGCCATCGCCGCCAGCCTGGTGTGGGGGGCGCTAAGTTAGGGAAGGATAATTCTTAAAAGTTTTTTGGGGTCTGGCCCTTTTTTGCAAAAAAGGGCCAGAGTCTTGGGGAGCTTTTTATAAAAAGCTCCCCAAACCCCGCAAAAATTTTTAATAATTTCAGTTTTTTATAAGAGAAGGCGGTTAAAAAAGTTTCTTAGAGGATTCGGCCGGCGACGGCGTCGAGCTTGGCCAGCATGGCGGGGGCGCGGGCCTCGGGCGCGGTGATGAGGGCGTATTCCAGCGCGCGGTCGCAGCCGGCGGGGCAGAGCGTGCGGGGGGCGCTGATTTTGGGCAGCACGGATTTGACCAGGTTGCGGGCTTTCTCGGCATTGTCGAGCAGGACGCGGACCACGGCGTCGACGGTCACGGCGTCATGGTCTTCGTGCCAGCAATCATAATCAGTGACCATGGCGATGCTGGCATAGTCGATCTCGGCCTCGCGGGCGAGCTTGGCCTCGGGCATGTTGGTCATGCCGATGACGGAGCAGCCCCAGGAGCGGTAGAGATTGCTCTCGGCCAGGGTGGAGAATTGCGGGCCTTCCATGACGAGGTAGGTGCCGCCGCGGGTGAGAGGCAGGCCAAGCTCGGTGGCGGCGGCTTCCAGCGCGTCGCCCAGGCGCGGGCAGGTGGGGTGGGCCATGGAGACATGCGCGACGCAGCCGGGGCCGAAGAAGCTTTTCTCGCGGGCGAAGGAACGGTCTATGAACTGGTCGACAATGACGAAGTGGCCGGGGGGGAGTTCGGCCTTCAGCGAGCCGACGGCGGAAAGGGAGATGATGTCAGTGACGCCGACGCGCTTCAGCGCATCGATATTGGCGCGGTAGTTGAGGGCGCTGGGCGGGGTTTTGTGGCCGCGGCCGTGGCGGGGCAGGAAGACGACCTTGGCGCCGGCGAATTCGCCGATCAGCAGCTCGTCGGATGGCTCGCCCCAGGGGGTGGTGACATGTTCCCAGCGCGTGTTGGTGAGGCCTTCGATATTGTAAAGGCCGGAGCCGCCGATGATGCCGATGATGGGGGAAACTGAGTCAGCCATGCCTGCGCCCTTCGTGCAAAATGAATTTGCGCCGGTTTAGGGTTTTCGGGCGGGTTTGACCATGGGGAAAGAAAAACGGCGCCTCTGGCGAGGCGCCGTTTTGCTGGTGGTTTGGCCCGGGTTCGTTGGTTTCAGATCGTCTCGCGCCAGATTTTGCGCTTGGTGGCGATGGCGATGATGCTGAGGAACACAAGGAAGATTAGGGCGCGCACGCCGATCTCGTGGCGGGCGTCAAGGTTCGGGTCCGCCGACCAGGCGAGGAAGGCGGATACGTCGGAGGCTTCCTGCTGCAGGGTGGCGGGGGTGCCGTCAGCGTAGGTGACATCGTTGCCCTTGAGGGGCTGGGGCATCGCGATCTGCTGGCCGGGATAGGCGGTGTTGTAGAACCGGCCGGGCAGCAGGGTGACGTCGGCGGGGGCGGCGGCGTAGCCGGTGAGCAGGTTGTAGATATAGCGCAGGCCGTGCGGGCGGGCGCTTTCAATGCTGGACAGATCCGGCGCCACGGCGCCGCCGAAGGCGGAGGCGGGGACGCTGGA
>JAKBAQ010000060.1 GCA_021808985.1 Pseudomonadota bacterium | reverse complement strand
CCGATCTGGAATCCAGTTCGCGTCCATCGTGAAGGCGCTCATCTTCCTTGACCTTTCAGGATCGCATCCAGGCGCGGGAATACGCGGCGCGCGTTCAGCTCAAAAATCTTGTGCTTGCTGGCGGCGTCCATCGCCAGAGTGTCAATATAGCGCTTGGTATCGTCAAAATGGAATCCGGTTTCAGGGTCGATGCCACGCACGGCGCCGACCATTTCGGAGCCGAACAGGATATTGTCGACATCGATCACGCGGGCCAGCAGGTCTATGCCCGGCTGATGGTATACGCATGTGTCAAAAAACACGTTTTTCATGACATGTTCGCGCAGGTTTGGTTTCTTCAGCATGTCCGCCAGGCCGCGATAGCGCCCCCAATGGTAGGGCACGGCGCCGCCGCCATGTGGAATGATGAAGCGCAGCGTTGGGAAATCCTTGAACAGATTGCCCTGGATGAACTGCATGAAGGCCGTGGTGTCAGCATTGATGTAATGCGCGCCGGTGGCGTGGAAGCAGGCATTGCAGGAGCCGGAGACATGGATCATCGCCGGGACATCGAGCTCCACCATCTTCTCGTAGAACGGATACCAGTGCTTGTCGGTCAGGGGTGGGGCTGTCCAATGTCCGCCGGATGGGTCGGGGTTCAGATTGCAGCCGATGAAGCCAAGCTCGTTGATGCAGCGCTCCAGCTCGGCGATGGAGTTTTGCACGGGCACGCCGGGAAATTGCGGGAGCTGGCAGACGCCGACGAAATTCTGCGGATACAGGCCGACGACACGGTGGATCAGATCGTTGCAGGCGCGCGACCAATCGCGCGAGACCTGCTCATTGCCCTCGTGATGCGCCATGGCCGAGGCGCGGGGGGAGAAGATGGTGACATCGGCGCCGCGCTCGCGCTGCAGTTTCAGCTGCGCGCCCTCGATGCTTTCACGGATCTGGTCATCGCTGATGAGGCTGGGTTTTGGCGCCGCGCCGGTGGGGCTGGCCGCCCAGGCCAATTGCTCCTCACGGAATTCCTGATGCGGCGCGGGGGCGGTGGTGTAGTGGCCGTGGCAGTCAATAATCAGCATGTCATGTTTTCCTTATGCTCGCTTGCGGCCTCCAGGCGGATGGCATCCAGCATTTGCCCGAGATTTTTGTGGTGCAGCGCCGCCGCATGCTGCGCCAGCCAATCTTGCCGGCGGGCGCAGGCCTCGCTCATCAGCGGGGCGATGCCGGCCTGCGCCACGGTTGCGGCGGCTTCGCGCATTTCCTCGGCACGGCGGGCGCCGTGCAGGAGGCCGCGCGAGATCATCAGCTGTGCGAGCGCCCGCCAATCCTGCCCGGGGAAAAAATCGCTCAGGGAGGAAAGGACGGTGGATTCGACACCGTAATGGCGGGCGGTGAGCATGGACTCGGTCAGCAGCGCTTCCAGCCCCTTGATGATAACGCTGCGGCACATTTTGGTGGCTGAGGCGGGGCCTATGGCTTCAGAAAATACCGAGGCGCCGGTGAAGCCGATTGCCGCGGCCGTGGGCAGGAAAGCCCGCGCGTGCGGGCCGCCGAGCAGGACCGGCGAGGCGATGCGCTTGTTGGAGATCGGCGACATCACCACCGCCTCGACATAGCGCGCGCCCGTGGCTTCAACCAGCGCCGCGGTTGCCTGCTTCATGGCGGGGGAGGCTGAGTTGAGATCGACATAGAACGCGCCGGGGCGCAGGCCCGGGGCCAGGCTGCGCGCGGCGGCCTCATCCTGCGCCGCGGTGACGGCGGAAATGACGATATCCGCCGCGCGCGCCGCCTCGGCCGCGCTGCCGCAGACTGGCAGGTTGAGCGCCCGGCGCGTGAGGGAGGGCGGGCTTTGGGGATCGGTGAAGCGCGTATCCCAGGTGGAGAGCGGGTGGGAATGCAGATCCTCGGCCAGCGTGCCGCCGACCTCGCCCAGCCCGAGCAGGCAGATTTTGAGCGCCACGCTCATTGCCCGGACCAGACGCGGCCAGGGATGAATAGCTGGCCCTGCATTAATTTACGGGCGGTGCGGATGAGCGCGGAGCGGTTGACCCGCACGCCGCCATCCACCGGCTCGACTTCCATGTTCACCGCGAAAAATCCGCTCGGGTGTTCGACTTCGATCAGGACATCGCCGCTGGATGCGCCCAGGGTGGCAACCTGCGCCGCGACGCTGCCGGGGATGACGCAGGCGGTGGCGACACTGATGGCGCCCAGCACGCCGATTGCCTCATGCACGCGGTGGGGAATGAAGGTTCTGGTGGAGACCGCGCCGCCAGCGCGCGGGGGGGCGAGCAGTGTCATTTTCGGGACTGTCTTGCGGGTTACATCGCCCAGATTCATGCGCGGCCCGGCGGCCAGGCGGATTGCCTCGATACGCGCCTTCAATACCGGGTCGGCTTCCAGTTCTTCCGGTGTTTCAGCGCCGGTTTTGCCGAAATCGGCGGCGCGGAGGATGACCACGGGCATGCCGTTATCGATGCAGGTCACCCTTGCGCCTTCGATCTCGTCCACCGCGTTGCCGGTTGGCAGCAGCGCGCCGCAGCTGGAGCCGGCGACATCGAGGAAATCCATGGAGATGGGCGCGGCGGTTCCGGGCACGCCGTCAATCCGCGCGTCGCCCTCATATTCCACCATGCCGTCCGCCGTGGGCACATGGGCCACGGCGACGCTCGCGGTGTTGACCATGTGGATGCGCACCGGCGTTAGCGGCCCGCTGACCGGGACGAGGCCGTTCTCGATTGCCCAGGGGCCGACGCCGGCGAGGATGTTGCCGCAATTCTGGCTGTCGCTGACCTGCGCCTTATCGACCATGACCTGCAGAAAGAGGTAATCAACGTCCGCATCCGCGCGCGCGGAGGGGCTGATGAGCGCCACCTTGCTGGTGAGCGGATGGGCGCCGCCGAGGCCGTCGATCTGGCGGATATCGGGCGAGCCCATCGCGGCGAGCAATATCCGGTCGCGCAGGGCGGTATCGGCGGGAAGATCAGACGCGGCGAAGTACAGCCCCTTGGAGGAGCCGCCGCGCATGATGGTGCAGGGAATGGCGCTCAACATGGCAGCTTATTCCTGTGGCGGGGTGTCGATATATTTCAGGCCCTTGGCGGCCAGGCGCGCGCGCATGCCGTAGACATCCAGGCCAAGCTCGCCAGCCTGGAAGCGCAGCCGCTTGCCTTCCTCCATTTCCTCGCGCGCCTTGGCCTTGGCCAGCACGGCGGCGGCGCTGCGCTGGGGCACCACGACCACGCCGTCATCATCGGCCACGACCAGATCGCCAGGGACGACGCGCGCGCCGGCGCATATGACCGGCACATTCACGTTGGCGATGGTCTCCTTCACCGTGCCTTGCGCGAAGATCGCCTTGGACCATACGGGGAAGCCCATCGCGGTGAGGACCGCGACATCGCGCACGCCGGCATTGATGATCAGCCCCTTGACGCCGCGCGCCTTGAGCGAGGTGGCGAGCAGGTCGCCAAAATAGCCGTCCTCGCAGGGGCTGGTGGGGGTTACCACCAGGATATCCCCCGGCTGGCACTGCTCCACGGCGACGTGGATCATCCAATTATCACCGGGGGCGACCTCGCAGGTTACCGCCGGGCCGGCGATGTGGGCGGGACGGTAGATCGGGCGCATGTAGGAGGCCATCAGCCCGGTGCGGCTCTGGGCCTCGTGCACCGTGGCAACCCCGTAGGTGGCGAACTCCGCGACGAGCGCGGCGCCGGGACGCGTGATATTCGTGTATACAAAAGCCACTGGCGGTCTCCAATGCGGGGCGCGGGGCGACCCTTATTTCAGGATTGATTGCCCGCAATTTACGCCCTCCGCGGCGAAAATGCTCATTCGAATGCTGTCGCCAGGCATAAAATTTTACTGTAGGCTGGCGACATGGCACGCCTGGACCCGGCCCGTATTCCTAACCTGCGGCATCTGTTCGCGGCCGCCACGGTGGTGCAGCGGGGCAGCATCGGCCAGGCGGCGCAGGCGATTCATCTCTCGCAGCCGGCGGTGACGCAGGCCATCGCCAAGCTTGAGGGGTTGCTCGGCAATCCGCTGTTCGAGCGGGTGAGCAATGGGATGGCGCCAACCCCGGCGGGGCGGCAATTCGCCGTGCGCATTGCGCGCGCGCTGGACTGGCTGAAAACCGGGGAACGGGTGTTTTCGCCGCCCCCGGCGCTGCACCGGCTGGCCACCACGGTGCAATTGCGCGCCCTTATCGCGGTGGTGGAAAATCGCGGCTTCAGCACCTCCGCCCGGGCGCTGGGGCTGGCGCAGCAAAGCATTCAGCGCGCCGTGCGCGACCTGGAAGCCCTGTGCGGGGAGAAGCTGTTTCTGCGCGCGCCGCACGGGCTGGACCCCACCCATGCGGCGCGCGCCCTGGCCCGCGCGGCCGGGCTGGCTTTTGCCGAAATCCGCCAGGGCATGGATGAGGTGCGGGAATCCCAGGGCTTCATGGATGGCAGGCTGACCATCGGCTGCCTGCCGCTGGCCCGCACCTATCTGCTCCCCACCGCCGCGACCCGGCTGCTGGCGCAATTCCCCGATGTGAGGCTCCATATCATCGATGGCCCTTACGGCGAGCTGCTGCACGGCCTGCGCCATGGCCAGCTCGACTTCATCATCGGCGCCTTGCGCGAGCCGCCGCCAGCCACGGATATTCGCCAGATGCCGTATTTTTCCGAGCATCTGCGGATCGTGGTGCGGGCCGGGCATCCGATTCTGGCCTCGCCCATGCCGGGTTTGGCGGATCTCGCGGCGCTGGAATGGATCGTGCCGCGCGAGGACACGCCCGCGCGCATGCATTTCAGCAATTTCTTCACCGCCGCCGGCCTGACGCCGCCTTCCAGGGTGATTGAATGCAGCTCGCTGGCCGCCACCAGGGGGTTGCTGTTGCAGAGCGAGCGCGCCGCCATTCTATCGCTCAGCCAGATCCGCTACGAAATTCTCTCGGGGCAGCTGGCCGTGATGCCGCAGCCGCTGCCTGGCAGCAGACGGCCCATCGGCCTGACCTTCCGCAATGACTGGAAACCCACGCGCGTGCAGGCGGCCTTTATTGAGTGCATCGCCCAGGTTGTGGCTGAGGATTTAGAGGCCGCGGGCAACGGCGCGGAGCGTATCGAGGAATTCAGCGCATAGGCGGGTTGGGCGGAACCCGGCGCGGGTGGTGATGCCGACCGGCTGGGCTGAGCCGGTTAATGGCGGGCCCATGATTTTCAGCCGGCCTTGGGCCAGCTCATATTCGACCTGGCGGGCGGACAAGATCGCGGCGTGGTCGGTTTCCAGCAGCAGGGCGCAAACGGCCACCTGCGAGTTGCAGTCCACGGCGCGCGGCGGCGGCGCCAGCCCCTTGGCGGCCATGAAGGCCGTGAAATTGTCGCGCGCAGGCGTGCCGCGGGGCGGCAAAATCCAGGACAGGCCGGCCAGCTGAGCTGGTGTTAGTTTATCGCGGGCGCTGTCAAAGCCTGGCGCCAGGGGATGCCCTGCCCTTACGACGATTGAGAGCGAATCCTCGAACAACGGCTCCTGCACGATATCCGGCGAGGGGGTGGGCAGGCGCAGGGCGCCCAGGATGACATCCAGCCGGCCGCGCAGCAGCGCGTCGAGCTGCTCCTCATAGGGGCCGTCCATGATGCTGACATCGGCCATCGGGTAACGGGCCAGGGTTAGCGCCAGCGCGTGCGGCAGCCAGCGGGAGCGGGCCAGCGGCAGCGCTCCGGCGGATAAGCGGCCGGTCATCCGCCCTGCCAGCTCGCCGATTTCATCCAGGCCCATGCGCAGCTCGCTCAAAAGCAGCCCGGCGCGATGGCCAAGCCGCATTGCCTCCGGGGTGGGCTGGATGAGCCGCCCCTGGCGCCGCCACAGCGTGCAGCCGACCAGCGCCTCCAGCTCACGCGCCGTGCGGTGCAGCGCCGGTTGCGACAAGCCGAGCCGCCGCGCCGCGGTGGAGAAGCCGTCGGTTTCCAGCAGCATCAGCAGCGCGCGCAGATGCACATGGCTGACCCGGCCCGCGAAACGCCGGTGCGGCGCGATCTCGTCTTCCGCCGCGCGCAGATGCGCCAGGGCCGATTCGATGCGCCGGCAGAACAGGCTGCCCACCGGATTGGGCACCATGCCGCGGGACGTGCGGTCAAACAGCACGGTTCCCAGCGCCGCCTCCAGCGTGGAGAGCGCCCCCAGCACCGCCGGGGCTGATAATTTCACCTCGCCAGCCGCCCGCAAGGCGCTGCCGGTTTGGGCGACCGCGAGCGCGGCCCGGAGTTGACGCAATTTGAGTTCTGGAACCACCGTACCGCCTGGCTGAAATGGATTTATAACCAATACTTATAGCAAAGCGCCGGCTTTACGCTACCACCGGGCCGCTGGGGCCGGGTAGGTCGGTCTCATACTTCCCAGTGAGGGAAGCACCCGCCGGATGGACTGGACATGGGTGAGAAAATGACAGGAAACAAAATGGCAAGCGCGCCAATACCGGGAACGCCCGTATTCACCAGTGAATTCGCCATGAAGGGATATGCGCTCAACAAGATGTGCTTCTCGCTCAACAGTGCCGCCAACCGGGCGGCGTTTCTGGCCGATGAGGACGCCTATTGCGACAAGTTCGGCATGAGCGGCGAGCAGAAGGACGCGATCCGCAGCCGCTCGGTCGCGGCGCTCATCGCAGCTGGCGGCAATGTTTATTACCTCGCGAAATTCGCCGGCATTTTTCATTTGAACGTGCAGGATCTGGGCGCTCAGCAGACCGGTGTTTCGGTGGAGGCGTTCAAGGCCAAGCTGAATGAATATGCCCGCTTCAATGCTGACGTTAATGCCGGGAGATTGTCCAATGTCTAAGATCATGGGCAGCGTCGCGACCTCGCATATTCCGGGCATCGGCAATGCCATAGCCAAAAACTTACAGCAGGACCCGTATTGGAAGCCGTTTTTCGACGGCTTCATCCCCGCCCGCGAATGGCTCGCCAAAAATGTGCCGGATGTGGCCGTGGTGGTTTACAATGACCATGGGCTCAACTTCTTCCTCGACAAAATGCCGACTTTCGCCATTGGCGCGGCGCATGTTTACACCTCCGAGGATGAGGGGTGGGGGATTCCGACCGTTGCGCCATTGGCGGGCAATGCGGCGCTGTCATGGGCGATTATCGATGGCGTGGTGCGGGATGAATTCGATGTCACCACGTGCCAGGAGATGCTGGTGGATCATGCTGTTACCATTCCGCTGCAACTGCTCTGGCCCGAAGGCCCGCCGCCGGTGCAGATTGTGCCGGTTGCCGTGAACACCGTGCAGCACCCACTGCCCTCCCCTGCCCGCTGTTTGAAATTCGGCCAGTCCATCGGCCGCGCGATCGAGGCCTATGCGCCTGATCTGAAGGTTCTGGTGATTTCCTCGGGCGGTCTTTCTCATCAGCTGGAGGGGGAGCGCGCCGGTTTCATCAATCCGCAATTCGATGCTCTGTGCCTCAACGCATTGATCAATGAGCCGGAGAAGCTGACTGGCTATACGACCCTGGAGATTGTTGAGCTTGCCGGCAGCCAGGGGGCGGAGATTTTGAACTGGATAACCGGGCGCGGGATTATGCAGGGGAAATCACGCGAGGTTTTGCGCAACTATCATATTCCGATCTCCAATACCGCCTCGGCGTTGCAGATTCTGGAGCAGGTGTGAGACGCCGTTGCCTGAACTTCCGGCGCACAGGATTGACAGTTTTTCGATAACGTAGTGTCCTGGCTGTACCGAGGGGTGTTCCGTGAAGGAACTGAGACGTCGCTTGGGGGGAACCCGCCGCGATAAACCCTTTGAACCTGATCCGGATCATACCGGCGGAGGGACGGGAAAGCGCAGCAAAACCTGCCCCGCTCTCTGTTTTTTTGGAGGGCATAGGGCGTGACCATTCAGCAGAAGCTGCATTCCGTGACCAGCGGGCCGATTACCGGCTCACGAAAAATCTATTCCGCGCCGCGTGAGCGGTCGGACATTCTGGTGCCGTTCCGTGAGATTGCGCTGCATCCCACGGCGAAAGAGCCGCCGCTGCGGGTTTATGATACGTCCGGCCCTTATACCGAGGAGAATGCGCGGATTGACCTGGCCGTGGGACTGCCGGAACGGCGCGCCGCGTGGATTGCCGCGCGTGGCTTTGCAAACGCCGCCGGACGGGCGGTGCGGCCGGAGGATAACGGTTTTGCGCCGGCTGACCGGCTGGTGCCGCTTTGCCCGGCGGCGCATGAGATAAATGTTGGCCGGGATGGCCAAATGATAACGCAATATGAATTCGCGCGCGCCGGGATTATCACCGAGGAGATGATTTATGTGGCGCACAGGGAAAACCTGGGGCGCGGCGCGGCGCATGCGCAGGCGGCGGCGCTGCGCGCCGATGGCGAGAATTTTGGCGCGGCCATGCCGGAATTTGTGACGCCGGAATTCGTCCGCTCTGAAATCGCGGCGGGGCGGGCGATTATTCCGGCCAATATCAATCATCCTGAATTGGAGCCGGTGATCATCGGGCGGAATTTCCTGGTGAAGATCAACGCCAATATCGGCAACTCCGCCGTGACATCCAGCGCCGCCGAGGAGGTGGAGAAGCTGGTATGGGCGATCCGCTGGGGCGCGGATACGGTGATGGACCTCTCCACCGGGCGCAATATTCATAATATCCGAAGCTGGATCCTGCGTAATTCACCCGTGCCGATTGGCACCGTGCCGATCTACCAGGCGCTGGAGAAAGTTGGCGGGGATGCGGCCAAGCTGGACTGGGAGGTTTTCAAGGATACGCTGATAGAGCAGGCTGAGCAGGGGGTGGATTATTTCACCATCCATGCCGGTGTGCGGTTGAGCTATATTCCGCTTACGGCAAGGCGGGTCACCGGCATTGTCTCGCGGGGTGGTTCGATTATGGCGCATTGGTGCCTGTCGCATCATCGCGAGAGTTTCATCTATGAGCATTTTGACGATATTTGCGATATCATGCGCAAATATGACGTGTCATTCTCGCTGGGCGATGGGTTGCGCCCCGGCTCGAACGCCGATGCCAATGATGCGGCGCAGTTCGCCGAGCTGGAGACGCTGGGCGCGCTGACGAAGACGGCCTGGGCCAAGGGCTGCCAGGTGATGATCGAAGGCCCGGGCCATGTGCCCATGCACAAGATTAAAGCCAATATGGATAAGCAGCTGGCGGCTTGCGGCGAGGCGCCGTTCTATACGCTGGGGCCACTGACGACCGATATCGCGCCGGGGTATGACCATATCACCTCCGCCATAGGTGCTGCGATGATCGGCTGGTTTGGCACGGCCATGCTTTGCTATGTCACCCCCAAGGAGCATCTTGGCCTGCCCAACCGCGATGATGTGAAAAACGGGGTTATAACCTACAAGCTGGCGGCTCATGCGGCGGATCTGGCAAAGGGGCATCCCTTGGCGCGGCTGCGCGATGATGCGATCTCACGCGCGCGGTTTGAATTCCGCTGGGAGGATCAGTTCAACCTGAGCCTGGACCCGGATACGGCGCGCGACTTCCATGACGAAACCTTGCCGAAAGAGGCGCATAAGACCGCGCATTTCTGCTCCATGTGCGGGCCGAAATTCTGCTCGATGAAGATCAGCCATGATATTCGCGAGGAGGCTGACCGGCTGGCGGGGCTGGAAGCGCAGAAAGCCTTGTTCCAGGAAAGCGGCAACCAGCTTTATATGCCGGTTGGCGCAGATGCGCCTGAAGGCCGGGACGGCGCGTAAGCGGGCCTGAGTGAATATGGCTCTACGTTAAAGATGTTGCGGGCATGGCCACCAGTTTTCCCTCGGAGAGGGTTAACTGGCGGTCCATGCGCCGGGCCAGATCAGGATTATGGGTGGCGATGAGGGCGGCGACATTTTCCGAACGGACAATGCGCAGCAATTCATCAAAGACGATATCCGCCGTGTGGACATCAAGGTTGCCGGTGGGCTCGTCAGCCAGCAGGAGCGAGGGGTTGTTGGCCAGGGCGCGGGCGATGGCGACACGCTGCTGCTCGCCGCCCGATAATTTGCCCGGAAGATGTTGCGCGCGCGCCTCCAGGCCGAATTTCTTCAGCAATTCCATGGAACGGCTGTTTGCCTGCGCCTGGGATTTGCCCGCGATCATCTGCGGCAGGGAGATGTTTTCCAGCGCGGTGAACTCCGCCAGCAGATGATGGAACTGGTAGACGATGCCTATGGTGTGCAGGCGGATATTGGTCCGCATGTCATCTGATAATTTTCCGGCATTCCGCCCGTTGATGATGACGGACCCGCCATCCGGTTTTTCCAAAAGGCCGGCCAGATGCAGCAGGGTTGATTTACCGGAGCCCGAGGGCGCGACCAGGGCGACAATTTCTCCACGGTTGAGGCACAACTCGGCGCCATCAAGAATGGTGAGCGATTCGGCGCCTGTTTTGTAGGTGCGGCGGATGGACTGGAGATGAAGGAGAAAATTATTCACTGCGCAGGGCCTCGATCGGGTCAATGCGCGCGGCGCGCCAACTCGGGTAGATGGTGGCGATGATGGAAAGGGCGAAGGACATAAGGATGACTTCGGTAACCTGGTGCCAATCCAGCTTCGCGGGGAGGGATTCCAGGTAGTAGACCGTGGGGTCAAATAACGGGGTGCCGGTGATGCGGGAGACGAATTCCTTGATCTGCTCAATATGGGCGCAGAAGACCACGCCCAGGCCTAGGCCGATGAGGGTGCCGAGAATGCCGACGGAGGCGCCGCACATGAGGAAGATGCGCAGGATGGCCCCGGAGGAAGCGCCCACGGTGCGCAGGATGGCGATGTCGCGGGCTTTGTCCTTTACCATCATGATGAGTGAGGAAATGACGTTGAAGGCGGCGACGATGATGATGAGCGTGAGGATGAGGAACATGACATTGCCCTCGACCGTGACGGCGGCGAGGAAGGAGTCGTTGTTCTGGCGCCAGTCTTGAATGTTGAGGGAGGTGGTGGGCAGCGCGTTGACGATGGATTGCTTGATTGCGCTGTCATGGTCAGGGTTTTGCACGAAGACCTGAATTTGCGTGGCGGCGCCTGGGTCTTGGAACAAGGTTTGCGCGGCGGCGAGCGGCAGGAAGACGAAGCTGGAATCGTATTGCTGCATGCCGGTCTGGAAGATGGCGACGACGCGGAAGCTCTCAATGCTGGGGATGGTGCCGATGATGGTGGCTTTGCCCTGCGGCATGATGAGGGTGATGCTTTGGCCGATTGTGATACCGAACTGGCTGGCGAGGCCGCTGCCGATGGCGATTGTGCCATCGCCCGTGAGGTCTGACAGGTTGCCTGCGATGATGTGCCTGGCGACCGTGGGCAGGGAGGCCAGCCCCTCGGGCGTGATGCCACGCGCGATGCCCCCCGCGGTGCCCCCCTGCGGGCCGGAGAACAGAACCTCGCCCTGGACGACGGGGAAGGCCGCCGTGACGCCGGGGATGGCGCGGATTTTGGCTGATATGCCGTTATACCCGGTGAGCGGCGCACCGGCGCCGTAGACGCCGATATCGCCGTTAAGGCCGAGGATTTGGGAGAGAAGCTCCTGGCGGAAGCCGTTCATCACGCTCATGACGATGATGAGCGTGGCGACCCCGAGGGCAATGCCGACGAGCGAGAACATGGCGATGACGGAGACGAACCGCTCCCCACGGCGCGCGCGCAGATAGCGGGCCGCGACTTTCCGCTCGAAGGCATTGAACATCAGGACTGGACTTTCGCTAGAGCCTCGGCAACCGGTAATTCGAAACGCTCGCCGGTGGCGCGGCGCTTTAGCTCCACCTGACCGTTGGCCGCGCCCCGGGGGCCGACAATGATCTGCCACGGGTGGCCCATGAGGTCGGCTTCGGCGAATTTGGCGCCGGCGCGCTCCTCGCGGTCGTCATAGAGGCAATCCTGCCCGAGCGTTTCGTGAAGCGCCTCGCAGATTTTGTCAGTCGCGGCGTCGCCCTGGCGCAGGTTGAGGATGGCGGCGCGGAAGGGAGCGATGGCATCGGGCCAGATGATGCCGGCTTCGTCGTGGCGGGCCTCGATGATGGCGCCGACGAGACGCGAAACGCCGATGCCGTAGCTGCCCATTTCAGGGAAGATTTTGCCG